>CAXTAP010000005.1:0-31110 GCA_964241965.1 uncultured Mucilaginibacter sp. | reverse complement strand
ATACGTGCAGGGGCCGGCAGGCGGCCTGCTTTCAGGATATTAGCCAAATCCTTGGTTTCCTCCTGTGTAAAGTTACCGGAAATGGACGAGCGTCCGCCGGTAATTTCATTGCTTACACGCGGGGCCGAAACTACGTTATCATCTAATACAATGGCAATGGCACGGTTGTCATTTTCGTCGTTAACGTTGCCGGCAGCTTCTGCAGTGGCGCGCCTCCACTTGTTGGCGCCGTCCGAGTTCATGTCCATCGTTACTTCATAAGTGCCGGTAGTGGGGTTAATATCGCTGTTGGCATCGGTAATTACATCGCCGGTAAGCAAAGGGCCATTGTTAGCGCCTGATAGTTTGATGGCATACAGCTCCAGTATCTTATTTTTTTGATCGGCCTTGCCGCCCCACAGCAATCTCAAATTCTGCGGAAGCACTGCCTTTACTTCAGGTGTGCTTAAATAGGCATCAACTTTGGCCGTATCGCGCTGACTTGCGTAGCCAACAACAGAGCCGGGGCCTAAGCTGGCCTGGCCATTCTGCCCTTGCACTACGTTAGGGCGCAGCAGAGCAAACAGGGGATTCTGCGCAGCCAGCTTTGCCTGGTTGTTAATGTTTTTTGATGATGTATCAGTAACGGCATTCTTCTTTACTTTACTCAGCAATGAGCCTGCCCTGCTGGTATCGCCTTTGGGTGTTGTGGCAGCAGTTTTATTTGCTGTAACTTTTGCGGTGTTGGTTTTAGCTGCTTTGTTTTTGGCCGCTAAAATAGTGTTGATGTTATTGAGCAGCTGATAAACTTCGCCATTTTCATAAGTGGCAAAAAATTCCAGTTTGGCCGAACCTGATAGCAGTTTGCGTACACGGTCTTTGTCTGTAACGCCGGGCAGTTCTACTAAAATGCGGTTGCCGCTCTGCTGTTGAATGTTCGGCGAGGTTACGCCAAACTTATCAATACGGGTGCGCAGAATATTATAAGATTGATCAACCGCAATTTTTGATTGATCGCGCAGATAAGTTTCTACCTGTCCGTTGGTAGCGTCAAATTTTAATTTACTTTGATTTTCCTTGGTTGAAAATACAGGCGCCAGCTTGCCATCAGGGCTTAACGCCTTGTACTCACGCATAAACAGGGTAATATAATCCTGCGGATTGGTGCGGGCATCTACGTCGGCATTGTGCAGGGCCTGGTTAAAGGTTTTGTCCTGGTTGTTATCAGATAAAGCCTTTATCAGTTCGCTGAGGGAAATTTGCATCGTTACGTTCATGCCGCCCTTTAAGTCAAGGCCCAGGGCCAGCTCGCGGTCCTTACAATACTGATAGGTGTGGTTAAAAACCGGGTACACCGGCTGTGCAGAAACAGAATCCAGATAGGCTTTTTCTTTCTCTGTGTTACCCTTTGCATGAGCTTTAGCATCATTTTCGACCTTGCGTACTACCCATGTTAATGAGAGCTGATACAAGCAAACAAGAGCCAGCAGAACAGCAAAAAATTTAATTACCCCTTTACCTTGCATGGTGTTTTAATGGTGTGTTATCTGATTAATTAGTTTTATAAGTGTTTTTTTACAAGAGGGCAAAGCTAATAAAAATTCGGAATGCCTGAATTTAAATCAAACAAAATAAACAGGTTAGATGTTACCTGCGCTCTAATGTTATAAAGCTGTAAGGAAGCGGATTTTTTTCGTCAGGTTCGTAATGCTGCCTTGATGTTTCTCGCCAGGCGGTGCTGTCAATTTCCGGGAAAAACGTATCTCCTTCAAAAGATTGTTCTACCAAAGTAAGGTAAATGCGCTGGGTTAGCGGGATAGCCTGTTCATAAATCTGCGCGCCGCCGATGATGAAAACCTCCTCATGGGCAGTACATAATGATAAAGCTTCATTGACGGAGCCGGTTACCTCACAGCCTTCAATTTCTATTCGCTGCCGGGTAATTACGATATTGCGCCGGTTAGGCAGGGCTTTACCCACAGAATCATAAGTTTTGCGCCCCATAATTACTGTGTGACCGGAGGTGATTTGTTTAAAATGCCTTAAATCGGCAGGCAGATGCCATAGCAGCCGGTTATCCTTGCCTATAGCCCGGTTTTGCGCCATAGCTACGATAATGGAAATGATCATAACATTATTTGAAACGGCCAATATAAAACAAACTATCTTACCATGCGAAACCATGAACCATGCTTCCTGAAAACTTTGGCCAACCTTATTAAGAAGCGATCAATCTGACATCTTTTAATGTATGAGCAGTTTCATTATTCAATTTACGTTACTTAAATGTGTAAAAGTATAGCCGGCTAACATTCAAACTTAACCTGCGGCTACTTGTTGACTGTGCAGATGAACCGCCTGCTCAGAAAACTCGAAAAAATCGGCCGCGATCCGCAAAGTACAGCAAAGGCCGTTGGCTTGCGTTATGTAACCGACAGTGCGCCCGGTTATACCCGCAGGGCTGCCGGCAAGGGCTATGCCTACCTGGACGCAGATGGTAAAAAAGTGACCGACAGGCAGCTGCTAAAAAGGTTCCGGCAACTGGTAATACCTCCCGCTTACAGCAACGTCTGGATATCACCGCATGAAAACAGCCATTTGCAGTTTACCGGTACTGATGCTGCCGGCCGCAAGCAATACCGTTACCATGCCGAATGGAACAGCATACGTAATCAATCCAAATATCATCGCCTGCAGGCATTTGCCGCTCATTTGCCGGCCATCAGGCAGCAGGTGGACAAGGATTTAGCGCGCCATCAGTTAGACCACGATAAAGTGGTAGCCCTGGTGGTAAGGGTAATGGAACTTACCAGCATCAGGGTAGGCAATGAAGCCTATAAAAAAATGTACAGCCACTATGGCTTAACTACGCTGCTGGATGACCACGTTAAAATTCATGGAGCCGATTTGCAATTTGAGTTTATAGGTAAAAAGGGAGTAAGCCAAAGCATTCATCTGCAAAGCAAAAGGCTGGCTAAGCTCATTAAACAATGCCAGGATATACCAGGCCAGGAACTTTTTCAGTATTACAATCAGGATGGTACGCGCTGTACCGTAGGCTCTGCTGATATCAACCAGTACCTCAAAAATATAACCGGTGAGGATTTTACTGCTAAGGATTTCCGTACCTGGTCGGGCAGTGTAAGCGCTTTATTTGCTTTTAAGGAGGCCGGCGAGCATCAATCCCAATCGGAATGCCGGAAAAAAATTATAAGCGTGCTGGATGAAGTGGCTGTTAATTTGGGCAATACACGTACGGTTTGCAAAAAGTATTATGTGCATCCTACTATCATTAAAAGTTATGAGGAGGGTACCCTGTTTAAATACATTAGCAGTCTGGATGAGGACCATGAGGAAAAGGTTTCTGAACTGAATGCGGCCGAGAAAGCGCTGCTTGAAATTTTAACGCATGAAAAACTGGCTGCAGCCAGTTAGTCTGTTAATGGTAAGCCGGCTGTAGTTGCTGCCTGTTTTATACCTTTGCACAAATAAAAATTGTTATGCCCTTCAGAACTACTGTGATTACCGGCGCTACATCAGGCATCGGGCAGGCAACCGCATTGGAACTGGCCAAGAAAGATCATGCCGTTTATATGCTGGTGCGCAACATGGAACGGGGAGAGGCGCTCAGGCAGGAAATAATTAGCCAAACAGGTAACCGCAGTATTTTTGTGATCCATTGCGATTTGTCCGACATGAAAACTGTTTGCGCAGCTGCTGATGAATTAAAATCGAAGCTGTTTGCCGTCAATGTGCTTATCAACAATGCCGGAGGTATTGTGAACAAGCGGACATTAAGCAGCGACGGCATTGAATTAACTTTCGCCCTCAACCATCTCGGCCATTTCCTGCTCACCAGCGCCCTGATGCCGCTTTTAGAAAAGGGGCAGGCGCGTATCATCAACCTGAGTTCTGTAGCGCATAAATTTGCCCGGCCTGTATTAGCTAATATTCAGTTCGAAACAAGCTATAAGGCTTTTACAGCGTATGCTATGGCTAAACTCTACAACATTTATTTCACCAGATCGTTAGCTGAAAAATTTGGCGGTAAAGGCATTACAGCGTATGCTATACATCCCGGCGTGGTAAATACCGGCTTCGGCGCTCAGCTTGGCGGACTCGGCAAATTAATTTTACAACTGGCCAGACCTTTGATGATTAGCGCCGAAAAGGGCGCTGAAACCTCGGTTTACCTGGCTTCGGCAGCTAAGTTGAGCCCTAAACTCAGCGGGCAGTATTTTGTAAAGGGCCGGCCTGCTAAACCTTCGTTAGCGGCGGGCAACGCGGCTGTGCGTAGCCAGCTGTGGGCATTGAGCGAGGCGCTGGTTGAAGATTTTGGCTGCGCTATGCCTGCACAGAGTTGAAATTTTTATGACCAGGATATGTAAAGATTTGTATATTCACGCATTAATCAGATTACAGCAGATGCTTATTAATAGAAAAATCATTATCATGCTTGGCCTGCTTTCGGGTGTTACGTTTGTCAGCTTAACCTCCATGCAGCAGCCCGAGGAAGACAAGAAGGCGGTTAACCTGAAGGTGCTGCCTAAAAATCTGACAGATAAACAGCTGGACGGCGTAATGGATGAGTGGTCGCACTCCCTGGGCGTACGCTGCGGGTTTTGCCATGCCCGCAATGAGCAAACCCAAAAAATGGATTGGGCAAGCGATGCTAAACCCGAAAAAAATATAGCCCGCCAGATGTACACCATGACGGCCGGCCTGAACAAAAAATACTTTGAGGCCAAAAAGGATTCATTAGGCATGATTTTGGAAGCCGGCGTAAATTGTTATACCTGCCATAACGGGCAGGCGCACCCCGAAGTTAAAACACCGCCTGCACCCCCGCACAGGCAGGGTGCGCCGCTGCCGCCAGGAGTGCCGGATTCACAAAGTCCGCCGCCGGGCGGACAAGCGCCGCAAGGAACACCGCCGCCATCCGGTGGAAAATAATTAATAAAACCGGCTCCAAGCCGGTTTTATTAATTATAGCTGTAAAGATTGCGGGCAGTTGAGGGTCATTATAGCTTGCTTACCTTTCTTAAATTCTGCTACCTTTACTGCTATGCAAAAAATTCTGGTAGCCAACCGCGGTGAAATTGCGTTGCGGGTAATGCGCTCTGCCCGCGAGATGGGCATTAAAACGGTAGCTGTTTACTCAGCTGCCGACCGTGATGCACTGCACGTCCGGTATGCAGATGAGGCTGTTTTTATTGGTGAGGCACCCTCCAGCCAATCTTATTTAGCAGTCGAAAAAATTATTGCGGCCTGTAGGCAAACAGGCGCCGAAGCTATCCATCCGGGTTATGGTTTTTTATCTGAAAATGCTGCGTTTGCTCGTGCTGTTCGAAATGCCGGTTTAATACTTATCGGCCCTACGCCCGAAGCTATGGAGGTGATGGGTAATAAACTGTCGGCTAAAGCAGCAGCTTTAAAGTATAATATACCTATGGTGCCCGGTACGGAAGAAGCTATAACGGATATACCGGAAGCCAAGCGCCGTGCGGCGGAAGTTGGTTTCCCGATACTGATTAAGGCGGCGGCGGGCGGGGGCGGCAAAGGTATGCGCATTGTAGAGCAGCCGGAAGATTTTGAAGAACAAATGCAGCTGGCCGTATCTGAGGCAATTTCGGCGTTTAGCGATGGCTCAGTATTTATTGAACGGTATGTAACCTCGCCCCGGCATATTGAAATACAGGTGCTGGGCGATACGCATGGCAATATTGTACACTTGTTTGAGCGGGAGTGCTCCGTGCAGCGCCGGCACCAGAAAGTGATTGAAGAAGCGCCCTCATCCGTACTTACGCCTGCCATACGCGAACAGATGGGCAAAAGCGCAGTAGATGTAGCCCGTTCTGTAAATTATATCGGTGCAGGCACCGTAGAGTTTATTATGGATGAGCAGCTTAATTTTTACTTTTTGGAAATGAATACCCGCCTGCAGGTGGAACACCCGGTAACGGAGCTGATTACCGGTATTGATTTGGTGAAGGAGCAGATACGCATTGCACAGGGTGAAGCTATTAGCTTTGCTCAGGAGGATATAAAAATACAGGGCCATGCCATTGAACTGCGGGTTTATGCAGAAGACCCCGCTAACAACTTTTTGCCTGACATTGGCACGCTTCAAACTTATATTACACCCCAAGGCCCCGGCGTGCGTGTAGATCATGGCTTTGAGCAAGGTATGGAAATCCCGATTTATTATGACCCGATGATTGCGAAACTGGTCACCTATGCCGATACCCGCACGGAAGCCATAAAGCGCATGACCCGGGCCATTAACGAGTATCAGATTACCGGCGTTGCCACTACGTTAAGTTTTGGCAGGTTTGTAATGCAGCACCCGGCCTTTGTTTCCGGTAATTTTGATACGCATTTTGTCAGCAAACACTTTACGCCCGAAAGCCTGCAAGCCGACCTGCAGGGTGAAGCTGAGATTGCTGCTTTAATTATGGAAACACTATTAACAGCAAAGCCTGCTGTAGCAACCACGGTTCAGGCGAACGAGGCAGGCAGCAGCTGGATAAGAAACCGGCGGAATTTTTAACAGATTTTGTGTAGGATACTAAATGAGCCAAGGTGAAATTCACTGCAGGCTTACTGTTTAAGTATTCGTTCCAGCTCGTCGATAAAAGCTGCCTGAGCCGCATTGATGTTTTCTCTTGCTGAAGTGAAGCTGAACCAGCCGGCCGCGTCAACCTCCGGTACCTCAATCCATTTGCCTGACTTATAGGGAAATTCCATTATAAAAGTATTGCTTTGAATGGTACTGGCATCAATGTCTCCCTCAACTGCCCAGGCCTGTACTACCTTACCGCCTTTTTGCTTCACAGGCGTTAGAGGTAAAAAATTGCCGTTAACATCAGTGCCGGTTTCTTCAGCAAACTCCCGCTTTGCAGCGGTTAAGGGGTCTTCTGTATCCGGGTATTCGCCCTTTGGTATCGACCATACGCCCGCATCCTTACCCTTAAAATAAGGTCCGCCGGGATGCACCAGAAAAACTTCGGGTCGGCCATTCAGCCGGCGGTACAATAAAATTCCGGCGCTTTGTCTGGGCATTGTAGTTTGATGTTGATGTGAAGGAAACCTGAGGCAATATATTTAGTTTTGCCTTTTATAGTTAAAAATGCAAAACAGCCATGTTTACCGGAATTATTGAAACTTTGGGAAGAATTGCAAATTTGAGTGCCAATCAGGGCAACCTGCACATCACAGTAGAGTCGGGCATAGCCGGTGAGCTTGAGATAGATCAATCCGTAGCACATAATGGTGTTTGCTTAACCGTAGTGGCCCTGTCAGATAATACCCATACTGTAACTGCCATTGAGGAAACCTTAAATAAAACCAGCTTAAGCCAGCTAAAAACGGATGACTTTGTAAACCTGGAACGCTGTATGCAGATGAACGGCCGCCTCGACGGCCATATTGTACAGGGCCATGTTGACCAGACTGCTGTTTGCACAAAATTTACAGAGTTAGACGGGAGCTGGGAATACACGTTTGAATACGACCCGTCACAGGGTAACATTACCGTTGAGAAGGGATCTGTGTGTGTTAACGGTATCAGCTTAACAGTAGTCAACTCGGGTGCCAGCTCGTTTTCGGTTGCCATTATACCTTATACTTATGAGCATACCAATTTGCAGCAGGTACGCGAAGGCTCTGTTGTAAATATAGAGTTTGATATCATCGGTAAGTACGTAGCCAAAATGATGAACAGATAACCGGCTTACCTGCTCAGTTGAGCCATGCGCACTTCTGCATACTTAAAATAGGTTAGTTCATTTTTTGGCGGATGGGTTGCCAAATATCTTTTGTAGTATTTAACGGCACTGCGTTTATTTTTCAATTCATCATATAAGCCCGCCAGCGAAAAATAAAGTAGCGGCCTGGCATCAAATGTTAAGCCCCGCTGGTATGCAGCCAGTGCCTTGTGATATTGTTTATTACTTTGATAAACACCTGCCAGCTCACCATAATAGGTATCAGTATTTGGTGATATGCTTTCGGCTATGCATTTGTTAAAATATGTAATAGCACTGGGTTTATCGAGCAATCGCTTGTAACACATAGCGGTAAAATACAAAGAAGTTTCTGTTTGTAAATTATCATCCATACTAACCAGGGTTTCAGCGCCGCATGCATAATCCCTTAAATGATAATAAGCCTTTCCTAATTTAACCAGTGTTTTACCAGAACGATCGCCCAGCTGTACCAGTTGGTTACAAACCCGCAACGTTTCGCGCCACTTTTGCTGGGCAGATGTGATTTTTACTAAGCTTTGAAGGAGTATAACGTCTGATGAATCAATGGTAAAGGCTGCATTTAAAACGTTTTCGGCTTTGGGAAGCAGCTTGAGGTTTACATACACGTCGCTCAGATCAGACGCAGTTTCTGCTTCGGCAGGATTGAGTTTGTTGGCCTTTTGCAGGTAGGCAATATAACCGGCCATGTCATTTTGCTGTACGCTTAACTTCGCCAGCTGCTTAAACACTAAAAAATTCGTAGTGTCTCTTGCTGCAATTTGCTGGTAATATTTTTTAGCTTTCAAAGTATTGCCGCGCCTTAAACTGATGGAAGCCAAGTTATATAACGCTGCTCTGTTGGCAGAGTCTTGATTGTAAATGTGCTGATAGTAAATATCTGCTTCATAAAGATTGCCAGCCATTAATGAAGAGTAGGCCAGCTGTGATAGGGCATTAACCTCAGTAACCGGTTCATGGTATATACTTTTCAGATAAGTTAGTGCATCAGCATAGTGCTGTGATTGATAATAGTTGATCAGTTTTTCATTATCTGCCTTGTTGTTCTGTGCCGTGGCCGATAACGAAATGAGCATAACCATCCAAAGAAAATACAAATATTTCATTTAACTAAATTATTAGTTGTTGCCGGTAATTTCAAGAAATGAAACAAATATTTTCAGCGCGGGTTCAACAATTAACTAAAAGCAAACAGTTATGGATAAGATAAGAAAATCAGACCTGATGGAAAAGATAGTGCATGAGCTGGAGGATTTGAAAAACAGCCAGCAGGCCATCATTCAAAAATTGGGCAAAATTGAAGTAGATAATATAGATTTAGGCGACAAGCGCCTGGAAAAGGACCTGCCTGATATGCACCAGCGCGTGGCCGACAACCTGGATACCATTACCGGCCTGCTGGAAAGCTTTGCCGAGCAGACCGACAACTTTAACAGCACCAACAACATACAGGCGTTAAAGGAACAGGAAGCAATTAATGATGCTGCGGGTAAATAATAACAAAATATAACTTAACAAAAAGAGGGCTTGCTTAAAGCCCTCTTTTTGTTAAATAATTTTAGCGTACCAGATTATTCAATGCTTTTACCCTTCATGGCATGGCTGATAGCTAAATCCATTACACGCTCAGCAAAAGGGCGGGTATAATCGTTAAGCTCTTCAACTTTTTTTAATATCAGGTTTTTGTCGCCGCTGGTCAGCGCATCCTTTAGAGCATCAACATAACGGCGTGTTTCGGCCAGTTCAGCTATGGATAGATACTCCTTATTTTTTTCAGTGAACCGTTCGGCGGTATAAACCATTTGCTCGCCTTCAGTGCGGGCCTCAATCAGCATGCGCTGAGCTACGTCATCCTGTGCGTAGGTAATGCTATCCATCAGCATTTGTTCTACCACATCATCAGTGATGCCATAAGCTGGTTTAACCTCTACTTCCTGCCTGGTGCCCGAACGCAGTTCAACAGCCTGCACCTTCAGAATACCGTCGGCATTCAATAAAAAATTAATATCAACCTTTGGGAAGCCGGCCGGCATGGAGGGAATGCCTTTTAATTCAAATTCGGCAAGCCGGCGGTTTTCCTTTACCAGGTCGCGTTCGCCCTGATAAACAGAAATCTTCATATTTACTTGTCCGTCAATAGAGGTAGTGTACTGCCGGCCTGCTTTAGTAGGTACTTTTGAATTGCGCGGAATAATAATGTCCATCAACCCGCCCATCGTTTCAATACCCAGGGAAAGCGGCGTAACATCAAGCAGCAAAATATCCTTGCGGTTACCGGCCAGCACATCAGCCTGTATAGCCGCGCCTAAAGCTACAACTTCATCAGGATTTACCTCGTCATGTACCTGCCTCTTAAAAAAACCGGCTACCTGCCGTTTTATCAGAGCTGTGCGGGTTGAGCCGCCCACCATGACTACCTCATCAATATCAGCCGCAGTTAAACCGGCATCTGTAAGCGCGTTCTGGCAGGCAATAATGGTTTCCTGCACTTTAGGGCCAATCAGCTGCTCAAAGGTGTCGCGGCTGATGGTCAGCTGCAAGCCGTTTACTGTTTCACTGAATATTTCCTGATGGGCAAAGCTCTTTTTTGCTTCTTCAGCCTTTAAGCGAAGCTGTTGTGCAAACTCGCGATTTTCGGTTAAATCGGCAGGGTTGATGTTGTTATTTTCAATCCAGTAATTTACAATGAGCCGGTCAAAATCATCACCGCCTAAAAAAGTATTGCCATTGGTAGAAAGCACCTCAAATATGCCATTCTGAATTTGCAGGATGGATACATCGAATGTGCCGCCGCCTAAATCATATACCGCAATGGTTTTGGTTTCCTCCGGGTTCAGGCCAATGCCATACGCCAGGCTGGCTGCCGTAGGCTCGTTCACTATGCGCAGCACATCCAGCCCGGCCAGTTTGCCGGCATCACGCGTGGCCTGGCGCTGTGCATCATTGAAATAGGCAGGCACCGTAATTACGGCCCGGTTAACCGGAGTTTTTAATGCATGTTCTGCCCGGTCTTTCAATTCCTTTAATATCAGGGCCGATAAGTCAATTGGGGTATAAAATTTATTATTAATATTAATTTTTACCAGACTTTCGGTGTCATCATCAATAATTTTGTAAGAGAAAAAATCTTTATAATCCTCAATATCGTGATAGGAACGGCCTAACAACCGCTTCACCGAAAACACAGTGTTTCGCGGGTCGGTCACCAACAGGTTGCGTGCCTCATTGCCTACAGTAATTTCGCCTGCACCAAAGTGAATAACTGAAGGCACCATAACGCCCTTGCCGGTATCATTTACTACCTGCGGCTGCTTGTCGGGATTGATAAAGGCAACCAGTGAATTGGTAGTGCCCAAATCAATACCCACAATAATATCCTCTTGCTGTAACGAACCTGTTGCCAGGTTAATAGAAACTTTAGCCATAATGGTAATATTGACGGGCAGCAAAAATACGCAGATTTGCCCGAAGCCGTGTCATGTAATTGTGAATTGAGCGCAGCGTTGATTTAATAGGATATAATAAGTATTTTCGGGGCCGATGTGCAAATCCTTCAGCCGGATATCCGGCGCCGTAACTGTACTGCTGCTTATGCAGCTGGGCTTTGCTTTTAACGTTTATGCACAGCAATTCGGCGGCAATCCGCCATCCATAAAATGGCGGCAAATCAATATCCCGGCTGCTCGTATCATCTTCCCCACAGGTATCGATACTACTGCTTTCAAGGTAGCCAACATTATTAACCGTGTTAACGGTGCGGTTAGGCCCAGTATCGGTTACCGGCAAAAGCTGATTAACATTGTGCTGCAAAACCAAACGCTGATCAGTAATGGTTATGTAGGCCTGGCGCCCTTTCGCAGCGAATTTTATTTAACGCCCGAGCAAAACAGTTTCGACTTGGGCAGCCTGCCGTTTGCCGAGCAGTTGGCTGTGCACGAGTTCAGGCATGTGCAGCAGTT
The DNA here is from genome assembly GCA_964241965.1 of uncultured Mucilaginibacter sp. GTDB lineage: Bacteria > Bacteroidota > Bacteroidia > Sphingobacteriales > Sphingobacteriaceae > Mucilaginibacter. Next base: position 19,406 of record CAXTAP010000005.1, on the reverse strand, counting down.
TAATAACTTTGATGTAGGCTTAACCCGTGCCCTTCACCTTGTGTTTGGCGAGGGCGGCCAAACACTCGGCAACAGCCTGGCCATACCTAACTGGTTTGATGAGGGCGACGCTGTTTTTAACGAAACGCTGGTAACCCGGCAGGGGCGGGGCAGGCTGCCCTATTTTTTTAATGATTACCGTATATTGTGGGCAGCCGGCAAGGAATACAGTTTCATGAAACTGCGCAATGGTTCGTATCTGGATATTGTACCTAATCATTATCCGTTGGGCTATATGCTGGTGGCCTACGGACGCGAGAAGTATGGCAGCCGGTTCTGGAAGAATGTGGGGCATGATGCCGGCGCTTTTCACAGTTTGTTTTATCCTTTTCAAAGTGCTGTAGAGCAGTATTCAGCGCGGAGTTTTAAGCAGTTTGTTACGGATGGGCTCAATTATTTTAAGCCGCAGATGGTAACGCCCCGGCAGCAGGCCGCAGGCGCACAGCTGAAAACCTTACATTTCAGCGCCGACCGGCAATACCCTGTATATGTTGACGACAGTACCCTGATTTACAAAAAAATATCCTATAATAACCGGGCGGTTTTTATCATCAGCCGTAACGGCAAGGAAAAAGTCATCAGGCTGAGCGACATCAGTATTGATGATTACTTTAGTTATCAAAACGGTAAATTAGTTTATACGGCCTACCGCCCGGATTTACGATGGAGCTACCGGGACTATAACGAACTGGCTGTTATAGATATAAAAACAGGAAAAGAACGCCGGCTTACCACAAAGACTAAATATTTTGCTCCGGCTTTCAGCCCGGGCGGCGATACCATAGTAGCGGTTCAGGCCGGGCCGTCAGGGAAAAGCTCTTTGCATCTCCTTAGTGCTGCCAGCGGGCATGTTATAACGGTTGTACCTAATCCAAATCATCTTTATTACACCTATCCAAAGTTTTACAACAGCAGGCAGCTTATATCGGCTGTCCGCCAGCCATCAGGCCGGATGGCCATAGCGCTTATTGATATTGCCTCCGGCAAATCCGACGAATTATTGCAATCCGGTTTAACCCCGGTTGGCTTTCCGGTTTTGAACCAGGATACCTTGTATTTTACGGCTACTTCGGGCAACAGTGATGAATTATACGCCTTGAATATAAGTAACCGGCAACTATACAAATTAAACAGTGATGCGTTACGGAGTACAATAGGTAATTATCAGCCTGCGGTTTCACCCAATAAGATTGCCTGGGTGAGCCCCTCGGTAACGGGTTACCGGCTGTATGAAAGTGAAAAAAAATCAGTACAGCTGCAACCGGTAAACCGCATACCTGCCCTGCCCGGTTTTAACATCGGCAACCTTAACCGGGATACAGCAGCGCACATTATTGCAGATACCGGCAGCACAAAGCCGCTGCCTGAGCGCAGGTACCCCAAGTTTTCACATCCGCTTAATTTCCACAGTTTAATCCCTTATTTTGACGATCCTGACTACACCTTGTCACTGCAGGGCGAAAACATCCTGAACACTTTTGTCACCGAACTCGATCTCGATTATAACCGTAACGAAAGATCAAAGGATCTTAGTTTCCAGGCAACGTATGGTGCATTTTTCCCTTATTTATTTGGAGGGGCAGGTTATACCTTTAACCGCAGGCAATACGCTACGCAGCTGAATGAAAATGTTTACTGGAATGAAAAATCGGTTCAGGGCGGGTTGCAGGTGCCGCTGAATTTTACGGGCGGCACCCATATTACCGGGTTAACCATTGCAAGCAGTATGGTTTATACGGGTATTGATACTAAACCCGGCTTCAGTAATCTTTTCAGGTTCAGCTCTTATTCCTATTCTAATAACACTGTTAACTTCAGCAACCGGGTGCAGCAGGCCAGGCAGAATATCTACCCGCATTGGGCACAATACCTCACGCTGAATTATAAAGGCTCCGTCAGCAGCATCAATGCCCGGCAATTTCTGGCATCCGGTTCATTTTATCTGCCCGGATTATCGGCCAACCACAGCCTGATTCTGAGCGCAGCCTGGCAGCAGCGCGATCATCAAAACAATATTTATACAAATAACTTTCCTTTCTCGCGCGGTTATACAGCCGCCAATTTGTTCGAGATGGGCAAGGCCGGCATCAATTATCATTTCCCGCTGGCCTACCCGGATGCAGGCGTAGCCAACTTGGTGTATATATTGCGGCTGAGGGCAAATTTATTTTTTGATGCTACGCGGGGTTCTTTTAACAACAGCAGCCGCCAGCTGACTTACGCCAACTTCAGGACCGCGGGAGCAGAGGTATATTTCGATACAAAATGGTTCAATCAGTCGGCCATTACCTTTGGCATCAGGTACAGCTATTTGCTGGATGAAGACCTTTTCGGCAGCTATGGCCGCAACCGGATATCATTCATTGTACCACTGACGAGCCTGTAAACAGAGGGGATATAGTTATTTACGCTTTTATTACCGGATGGTTCGCAAGTTCTATCAGTTTGCGTACCCTTTGCTCGTCGGTTTCATCAATCCGGTATTCGTTGATGTCAGAGTCTCCGCCCATAATGATATGCGTGTTATGGTATATCATCCGGCTGTTGAAATTACTGCGTGCAGAAGCATGTATTTCATTAACGCCCGTAAACCTCACCAAATGGTTAATATTACTTTCGTCAACGCCGCAGCCCGGCATAATGCTGAGGCGCCCGGCCGCCCTTTCAACCAGGTGTATCAGCGTGCTAACGCCCTCAATAGCTGTAGTTTTACCCCCGGAGGTAAGTATGCGTTCGCAGCCCAGTTCTATAATATCTTCCAGAGACTGATATAAATCAACACTCATGTCAAAAGCCCGGTGAAAGGTAACGCCCAGGCCGGCCTTAAGCGCCTTGTCAATCAAAATGCTGGTTCGTTTTTTGTCAACGGTGCCGTCGGCATTTAATACGCCGGTTACTATACCGTCGCAGCCGGCATTGATGCAAAAATCAACATCGGCCAGCATGGTATCAAATGCTGTATCGTTATATAAAAAGTCGCCGCCGCGGGGGCGTATCAATGTATATAGCTTGATATGAAGTAATTTGCGGGCCAGCAGAATCTCTCCGGCTGATGGCGTAGTGCCGCCCTCATGTAAGTTGTTGCACAGTTCTACCCGTGTTGCGCCGCCTGCCTGTGCCGCCAGTGCCGAACTCACCGAGTTTGCGCAAACCTCTAAAGAAATCATAAATATAGTTAAGCCGTTAGATGCATATAAAATGTGATGCTCTATGCCGGAAATTTTTAATAAACGCTTTTTCCGTCAATCAGTAAATCCTGTTTTTGTGCGTTGCACACCGCAAAGCTGAAGCCTTTTTGAAGCGCATAAGCGCCGTATTGTCCTTTTTTGTTGAGTGCCAGAAACCCTACCTGTATTTGTTTGGCTATAGCAGGCTTCTTTTTAATAATGCGGTTTACAGCCTCACGGCAGGCATCTTCGGGGCTGTAGCCCTGGCGCATCAGTTCAACCACTAAAAAACTGCCCACATTGCGTATCACTTCTTCGCCCACACCGGTTGAGGTAGCGCCCCCAACCTCATTATCTACAAACAGCCCCGCGCCGATGATAGGGCTATCGCCCACCCGGCCCCTCATTTTAAAGGCCATGCCGCTGGTAGTGCAGGCGCCCGAAAGGTTGCCTTGAGCATCCATTGCCAGCATACCTATAGTATCATGGTTATACTTGCTGCCCTGCATATGCTGGGCGTTTTCGATGTTCATTACCGGTGCGTATTTGGCTGTTTTCAGCCATTCCTTCCACGCTTTGTCCGATTCCGGCGTTAAAAGATTTTCATATTTAAAGCCCTGTTCAACGGCAAACTGCGTAGCGCCTTCGCCCACCAGCATTACATGGGGGGTTTTTTCCATTACCAGGCGTGCTACCGAAATTGGGTGCGCAATATGTTCAATAGCAGCTACCGAACCGCAATTACCAGATTCATCCATAATGCAGGCATCGAGGGATACGTGCCCGTCGCGGTCAGGATACCCCGCCCGGCCTACGGTATGATTCTTCATATCGGCTTCGGGTATGCGTACGCCGGCTTCAACGGCATCCAATGCCCGGCCGCCTTGGTTGAGCACCTGCCAGGCGGCCTGGTTGGCCTGTATGCCAAAGTTCCAGGTAGAAATCACGATGGGCTGACCGGCAGCGGTTTCTGATGATAACAAAGGGGCAGCAAGAGATTTTCCTGATAAGGCGGCTAAGGAGGTAGTAGCTGCTGATAATTTAATGAATTTGCGGCGGTTGAACATGCTCCTAATGTAGTAAGATTTATAAATAATAAAGAGGAGTGAGCAATAAACAAATTATTTAATATGCTACCGCTCAAACGCAAGGCGCTGCCCGGTTACTGAATTGTTAACTTTACCGTGCTCATAAGCCACTTGTCCTGATACAAGGGTGTGGGTAATAGCCGATGAGAAGGTGGTACCCTCAAACGGACTCCAGCCGCATTTATACAGAATGTTGCTGCGCTCAACGGCCTGCGGCTGCTGCAGGTTCACCAGTACCAGATCGGCCCAGTAACCTTCACGGATGTATCCCCGTTTGGATATCTGAAAGCAAACAGCCACATGATGCGCCATTTTTTCTGCAATTTGTTCCAGGCTGATTTTGCCCTGACGATACAGCTCCAGCATGGCAGGCAGCGCATGCTGTACCAGCGGACCGCCGGATGGCGCCTGCAGGTATGTTTGCTGCTTTTCCTGCAGGGTGTGCGGGGCATGGTCGGTAGCAATTACATCGATGCGCCCGTCCAGTACAGCCTGTAATATGCCCTGCTGATCTGCTGCCGTTTTAATGGCCGGGTTCCATTTAATAAAATTGCCTTTACCGGCATAATCGCCGTTGTTGAACCACAGGTGGTGAATGCAGGCCTCGGCCGTAATGCGTTTTTCGTTCAGCGGCCTTACTTCAAACAAAGAGGTTTCCCGCGCGGTAGAAATGTGCAGTATGTGCAGCCGGGTATCATGCTTTTTAGCCAGTTCAACTGCCAGGGAAGACGACAGCCAGCAAGCCTCCGCGCTGCGTATTTCGGGGTGGCAGCTTACCGGTACAGCATCGCCATATAACTCCTTATATACTGTTAAGTTATGCCTAATGGAGGCTTCGTCCTCACAATGAACGGCAATAAGCATAGGCGACCGGGCAAAAAGTTTTTCCAGGGTGTCCCGGTTGTCCACCAGCATATTGCCGGTCGAGGAACCCATAAAAACCTTAACACCGCATACATTCCGGATATCTGTTTTCAGCACTTCTTCTAAGTTGTCGTTAGAAGCGCCCATATAAAATGAATAATTAGCTGCCGATTTTTGAGCGGCCAGCTGATACTTTTCTTCCAGCAGGGTTTGCGTAAGCGTGTTGGGTACAGTGTTAGGCATTTCCATAAAAGAAGTAATGCCGCCGGCCACCGCTGCCCGTGATTCGGTATAAATATCACCCTTGTAAGTCAGCCCCGGCTCCCTGAAATGAACCTGGTCATCAATGCAGCCGGGCAGCAGGTGCAGGCCTTCAGCATTGATGGTCTGGTCGGCAGGCGCATTGATCTGGCTGTCTATACGCTCGATGATGCCGTTTCTAACCAGTATATCACCGTTAACCTGCCGGTTTTCATTTACAATAGTTGCCGCTTTGATAAGGATAGTGGACATAGGTATAAAGGTAAGGTTTTAGTCGGGAAGTCCGAAAGCCGGGAAGACCGGAAGTCAGGGATTTTTGGCTACACAACAGATTTGAAACAGATCAAGCAGATTTTTGAATATACACTTCAAATACTTTTGGCTTCCATCTTCACATTCTTTTCCGGCTTTCGGACTTCCCGACTAAAACCTTACCTTTGCGGCCATGGCAGTTACCTTTGATGAGTTTGGCTTTAACCGGCAGATTTTAAACGCTATTGCCGATGCCGGATATACCGAAGCTACACCCATACAGCAAAAGGCTATGCCACCTGTACTGAACGGGCAGGATGTGATGGGGATTGCCCAAACCGGCACCGGTAAAACGGCTGCTTATGTACTGCCGCTGGTTATGAAGCTTAAATATGCCCAGGGCCATGATGCCCGCGCGCTCATTATCGCCCCAACGCGCGAGCTTGCTATGCAGATTGAGGAAAATATCAGGGTTTACGCTAAATATACTGATCTTCGTACGGTAGTTATCTATGGGGGCTTAGGCCCCAAAACACAGATTGAGGCTATCGAAAAAGGTGTGGATATTATCGTAGCTACACCAGGCCGCTTTATGGACATTTATCTGGCAGGCCATATCAATACCAAGCCCATGCAATCGCTGGTGCTGGACGAAGCTGATAAAATGATGGATATGGGTTTTATGCCGCAGATTAACCGTATTTTAGAGGTAATGCCCCGCAAGCGCCAAAATCTGTTGTTCTCCGCCACTATGTCGGCTAAGGTGCACGAGCTTTCGGCGAATTTTTTGGAGTTTCCGGTAGTGGTAGAAGTTACTCCGCAGGCTACTCCTGCACAAACAGTTGAGCAGCGGCTATACGATGTACCTAATATTAAAACGAAAATTAACCTGCTCCGGTATTTGCTGGAGCAGCAGACAGACATTACCAAGCTGCTGATATTCTGCAAAACCCGCGACTCGGCCGAAAATGTTTACAAATTTCTGGTACGTCGCTTTGATGATAAGCAGGTTAAGGTGCTGCATGCCAACAAAGGGCAAAACACGCGGATTAATTCCATCAACGCTTTCAAAACCGACGAGGTAAAAATACTGGTGGCAACCGATGTAGCTGCACGGGGAATTGATGTAAGTAACGTAAGCCATGTTATCAATTTTGATGTGCCGGTTGTGGTTGAAGATTATGTACACCGGATAGGACGTACAGGCCGGGCGTTGCGGCAGGGTACTGCGATCACCTTTTGTAATGCAGCCGAAAAATACCGGATGAGTAAGATTGAAAAACTGATACGCAGCCCTGTACCGGTATTTGAAATACCCACAGGCGTTTTTATAGAGGAAACACCTTATGAAGAGCGACAGGAACAGGACAAAGAGATTGACTTGCAAAAGCGTAAGGAAAACCCTGCATTCAAAGGCGCTTTCCACGAAAAAAAGTTTGTAAAGCCTAAAATTAAAGCTGCCGGGGCAAAATATGCTCCCAATAGCAAGGCTAAACCCGGCGGTAAATCACTTAAACCTTACTCAAAAAAAAATAAATGAATTTCAGGCTGACACCCTTAAATATTGCAAGCGCATTTTTTGTTGTGCTGGCTTTCATCAGCTGGCAGTTTGATATGGCGCTGGTAAAAGGCAGCCGTTTTCTGCATTGGAGCGGTACCATTGCCATTGTTTATCTGGTATATGCCGTTATGGTATTCTTTCTGGATATTATTTTCCGTAATTACTTCCCGCAAACCAAAAGCCTGTGGCTGGTAGAAATGAGCTTTATTGTGCTCACCATCATCCTGTTCCTGCTGGCTAACAGATAATAAAAACTATGAAAAGAGCTGAAATAAAACTTACTATTGACCTTGATGATAATAATGTTCCGCAGCATATTATGTGGGAGTCAACCGACTCGCAGAACAAGGAGGCTGTGCCTGTAAAATCAATGATGCTGGCCCTCTGGGATCATAATTACCGCAATACTCTGCGTATTGATTTGTGGACTAATGATATGCCGGTTGATGAGATGAAGCGGTTTTTTTATGAAACGCTGCTTACCATGGGCGACAGCTTTTTACGGGCCACCGGCGAAAAAAACATTGTGGAAGACCTGCGCGATTACTGTGCCCACTTTGCAGATAAAATGGAGATAACACAGCAGTAAGTTATGCGCTTGAAATCACTGGCGGCTCTTTTAAGCTTTATCATTTTGGCGGCTGGTACGGGCTGCCCGCTGCTGCGCCCTTTCGGGCTGCTGCGCTGGAATGTTTTTGACTTGAATAAACCTTACGGGCTGGTACTGCTCCTGGCATCGGTAACTGGTATTGTTACTGTGGTTTTCAACCAGATGGGCAAAGCAAAAATCATAGCGCGTGTTGGTTTGGTACTGGTTTTACTGCTGTATATAGCAGCTTTACTGAAAGTGCATAGCACATTCAGTTTTATACCTTTTAAAGGAATGACAGGCTTTTTAACCCGGCAGATTAAATTTTTATGGGGATGGCTGATATTGGGGGCCGGCGCTGTATTAAGTGTTGTTACAACCTCGGGCTATAAAAAATCAACATTCTGATAAAGTATCCGTAAAAATATATTTTTGACTCGTTATGGGTTACGCTCTTGTTACCCGGTAACCTGGTAAAACTTATTATAAGCAATATCAATGTTTAAATCTTCTTTTCGGCGGCAGGTATTAGCCGGTTTTATAGTGGCTGTTGTGCTGGTTTTTGTAGTGGGTATATTTTCATACCGCAGCATCCGGCAACTGGAGGATGATCAGGCCCGGGTTGATCACAGCCAGCAAATCATCAGGGCATCCCGCACTGTTCTGCAACTGTTTATTGATGCCGAAACCGGTATGCGCGGCTACGTAGCTACCGGCAAACCCGTGTTTTTGGATCCTTACAATGCAGCATTGCCGCATCTTACCAAAAATTTAAACACCCTGGACAATCTGGTTAAAGATGATGTGGCACAGCAGCAAAACGTTGATTCGCTTCAGATATTAGCCAGCCAGCAGCGCACCATCCTGAGAAACAACATTGATATGCGGCTTACTGCCGGGCTTAGTTACATGGTTGATAATAACAAGCTGCTTGCCGGCAAACATATCATGGATGATATCAGGGCCATCGTAATAAGGATAAACCAGGTGGAAGACGCTTCGCTGGCCAAAAGAAAAGCGAGGACTGAGCAGGCCGTCGGGTACACCATTATTACCATTGTTGCAGGCTGCATTATATTTTTGGTGATTATTTTTCTGTTGTTCAGCTATATACAAAAAACGTTCGTACAACAGAAAAAGGCCGAAGAAGACATCAAAAAGTCTAACCTGCAGTTAGCGCAGGTGCTGGCCGAAAACGAAAATAAAAACTGGCTGCTTACCGGCACCGGTCACTTAAATGAAAAATTACAGGGCCAGCAAAGTGAAAAGGAGCTTACAGAAAATATACTGGCTGAGGTATGCCGTTACACCGGCGCACTTACCGGCACGTTGTACCTGTTTAATGCTGATGAGGGTTACCTGGATTTATACGCCTACTATGCTTTTCACGATATCAGCCTGATTAAAAAGCGCATTTACCAGTCGGAAGGCTGGGTGGGCCAGGTGGCTAAGGACCAGCGGGCGGCTTCTGTTAAGGGCAGGCTCAATGATAAACTGCAGCTGCAAACATCAGTGATTACCCAGGAATTGGCTGACATTATGATAGTTCCTTTCTTTTTTGATAAAAAGTTAAAGGGAGTAATGGAAATTGCTTACCAGGATGAACTGAATCAAAGCAAGCAGGATTACCTGAAAGCCGTTGCCAATGATATTGGCGTAGCTGTTAATACGGCACAGGCACGCACCATCATGCACGACCTTTTTGAGGAAACCCAGCAGCAGGCCGAGGAGTTAGAGGCACAGCAGGAGGAAATGCGGGTTACCAACGAGGAACTCATCAGTAAAACTGAAATGCTGCAGGCCTCGGAAGAAGAACTGCGTGTACAGCAGGATGAACTGCGAACCATTAACGCTGAACTGGAAGAAAAAGCCAGCCTGCTCGAAGAGCGTAACCAGGCAGTTGAACAAGCCCGGGCCGCTGTGGATGTGAAAGTGCAGGAACTGGAAACCACCGGCAAATACAAGTCGGAGTTTCTGGCTAACATGAGCCACGAATTACGCACGCCGCTAAACAGCATCCTGGTGCTGGCCCGGATATTAAAGGATAACAAAACCGATAATCTTTCGGAAGACCAGATTAAGTATGCCAGCGTAATTTTTAACGCCGGGAACGACCTGCTCACATTGATCAACGATATACTCGACCTTTCGAAGATAGAGTCGGGCAAGCTGGAGATACAGAATGAGAACGTTAAAACAGCAGAGATTGTACGGGATATGGAGATGCTGTTTGCCGAAACGGCCCGCAGCAAAAAAATCAATTTTACAACCAGCATCAACGGCGTACCGGATGTTCTGCATACCGATAAAACAAGGGTTGAACAGGTAATCAAAAACCTGCTGTCGAACGCATTTAAATTTACTTCAGAAAACGGTAACATCGCTATTAACGTTAACACAGGCGCCGAACCTGGCACCATCAGTTTCCATATCAAGGATACCGGCATTGGCATACCGGAGGCCAAGCAGAAGCTCATTTTTGAGGCATTCCAGCAGGCGGATGGCTCTACAAGCCGCAAATACGGAGGTACAGGCTTAGGCCTGTCCATCAGCCGCGAACTGGCCGCATTGCTCGGCGGATTTATTACTGTTCAAAGTAAGCCGGGCGAAGGCAGTGAGTTTGTGCTTACCATACCGGCTGTTGCAGCTGCTATACCCGTTGATGAGGAGGTGCCGAGCATAGAAAACTATACGTCTAAAACCATCCCTTTAAAACCGGCTGCTGCTATAGGCCGCCCTGCAAATGATAACCGGGAGCCGTTGGTAGTGATTGTAGAGGATGACAAGAATTTTGCTGATATACTGCGCGATTATGCACAGCAGCATGGTTACCAATCAGTAATAGTAAACGAGGGCACACATGCGGTTGATGCGGTGAAGAAGAACCGTCCGGATGCAGTGATACTGGACATTATGCTGCCGGGCAAGGATGGCTGGCAGATATTAAAGGAACTGAAAAAGGATGAAGAAACTGTGCATATCCCGGTGCACCTTATGTCGGCAGGCGAAGCGGCAGCTACCCGTGTACATAAGGAGGGGGCTATCAGTTTCATGAAAAAGCCGATTAATACAGAAACACTGGATAAATTATTCGGCGACCTGATGAAGCAGAGCGGCACCAGCTTTAAGCAGATTTTACTGGTGGAAGACCATGAAGCCCAAAGCCAGGCGTTGAAGGATATGCTGCAAAGCCAGGGCATTACCGTTGACCAAGCGTACACCGGCGAAGATGCTTTCAAGATGCTGAACGAGAGTGAATACCAATGCGTAATATTGGATTTAAATCTGCCCGATATTTCGGGATTGGATTTGCTGGATAAAATTAAAGGCGTTGTTCATTTTGCCCAGTTGCCGGTTATTATCAACACAGCTATGGAACTGGATAAAGCAGCTGTAAGCAGGCTGATGCACTATGCTAATGCCATGGTAATGAAAACCACAAAATCTGCCGACAGGCTGATTGATGAGGTAAACCTGTTTCTCCACAAAATTACTACAAACCCCGACCCGGTGCCCCCGGCCGGAACAGCAAGTAAACTCAGAGCGGCTACCATTAACCGCAAGGATATTTTAAAGGGAAAAAAAGTGCTTGTTGTTGATGATGATATGCGGAACATATTTGCGCTCAGCAGCGCCTTGCAGAGCTATGATATTAACGTAGAAATTGCTAACGATGGCGAAGAAGCTATAGCTAAACTGGAAGGGCTGCCTGATGTGGACATGGTGCTGATGGACATTATGATGCCTAAAATGGACGGCTATGAAGCAACGCGTCATATACGCAGGCAAAGCAAATGGGCAAAATTACCGGTAATTGCCTTAACGGCGAAAGCCATGAAGGATGACCGTGAAAAATGCATTGAGGCGGGCGCCAATGATTACATTACCAAACCGGTTGATATGGACAGGTTGATTTCACTAATGCAACTTTGGCTCGGGAATTGAACATGCCACATGTGCAAACTTATACTTATATTATTACACCAGCCCAGGTAACTGAATTAATTGATGTTATAAAAAAAATACATGGGTTCGATTTTTCTAACTATTCAAAAGCCTCTTTAACCCGCAGGTTCATACGTATTATGCAGCTGAAAAAGCTGTCGTTTTATGATTTGAAGCATATGCTCATCAATGAGCATCAGTACTTCCAAAGCTTTTTAGAAGAAGTTACCGTGAACGTTACTGAAATGTTCCGCGACCCTGGCTTTTACAAGGCGCTGAATATGCAGGTGCTGCCATACCTGTCAACCTACCAGCATATTAAATTATGGAGCGCGGGCTGTTCATCGGGCGAGGAAGCTTACTCTTTTTCTGTTTTACTGCACTTAGCCGGCCTGGCCAAAAAAGCATTCATCTATGGTACCGATGTAAATACAGAAGTATTGAATGAAGCCAGAAAGGGGATCTATACCTTAAGTAAAATTAAAAGTTATACCGACAATTATAAGCTTACTGGTTTGCCCGGCTCGCTTACCGACTACTTTACCATTATGTATGGCGCCGCAACCATACATACCGAACTCAGGCAAAATACCTTGTTTTCAATACACAACCTGATATCTGATACCGTTTTTAATGAATTTCAAATCATCAGCTGCCGTAATGTGTTTATTTACTTTGAACCTGAACTGCAGGAAAAAATTTTAAATTTATTTTATAAAAGCCTGTGTCCGCTTGGTTTTTTATGTCTGGGCAGCAAAGAAACCATCCGGTCTGATTACTTCAGGGCCAGATTTAAAACAGTAAGCAGTAAGGAAAACATATATCAGAAAATTGGCGCTTAACCAACATATAATCAGCCGTTACCGAAATTCGGATGTATTGCTGTTAGGCGGTTCAGCTGGATCATTCAGAATGATGTTTCGCGCCGTAAAAAGCTTTCCCGAATCATTAAAGAAAACGGTTATTATTATTATACACCGTAAAAAAAATTATTCAAGCGAGATAGAAAAACTCTTTGCCGGAAATAGCCGTACATCCATGCGCGAAATTAAAGACAAGGACATTATCCATACTAATGCTGTATATATAGCGCCCGCAAACTACCACACCCTGATTGAAAGCAAAGGTTATTTCAGCCTTGATGTATCCGAGCCGGTTTGGTACTCAAAGCCATCAATTGATGTAACTTTTGAAAGCGCGGCTTACAATTATGGCAATCGCTGCACAGCTATTTTGTTTTCGGGTGCCAACCAGGATGGGGCGGGAGGAATGCTGGCCCTGCGTAACCAGGGTGCTTTAACTATTGTGCAGCACCCTGACGATGCTGAAATGGATGAAATGCCAAAATCGGCCATTGAGCTTGGTGCTGCTGAGTATGTGCTGCATGATAACGATATATTTGAACTGTTGCAATTGTAGAACTTAAACTTAAACCAAATTAACCTTAATGGCCCCGGTAAATATTTTAATTGTTGACGACAGGCAGGAGAACATCATTGCCCTTGAAGCTTTGCTGAAGCAGGAAGGCGTTAACCTGTTTTCTACCACTTCACCCAATGAGGCGCTGAAAATTGCCTGGGAAAATAATATTGCCATTGCACTGGTGGATGTTCAAATGCCGGAGATGGATGGCTTTGAGCTGGTGGAAACGCTGAAATCGAACCCGCGTACAAAAAATATTCTGGTAATATTTGTAACCGCTATCTCTAAGGATGCCAAATACGCTGTGAAAGGCTTAGGTGCAGGCGCAGTTGATTACTTATATAAACCGTTAGACCCTTATATTACTGCCGCTAAAGTTGATTCCTTTATACAACTGGCCCGCAGCCAGGCGGAGATCAGGGTAAAGAACCAGGAGCTCGAAAGCTGTGCTTTGGTTATAAAAAATTCTGCTGATGTTATTTGTGCCATTGATGCGCAAACACTTTTTATTCAGTCAGTAAACCCTGCCATTGAAAAATTGTCAGGGTTTAAGCCTGAAGATGTTATAGCCAAAAGCATCGTTAGTTTAGCTGCCGGGGATGAAGCAGTCAGGCTGCAGAACAAGCTTAACGAAATCAGCGCCGGCAACCTGAGCGCCTGTATATTTGAGTGCCGGTTGCAAACCCGTAACAAAGACATCATCTGGGTCGGATGCCGAGCTTCTTATCTTAATAAGACGATATATTTAAATATCAGTGATATTTCGTCTCAAAAGGACTTCCAGCAGCAGTTAATCAAATCGAAGGAGGCCGCGGAACACAGCCGAAAGATCAAGGAAAGTTTTTTGGCCAACATGAGCCACGAATTACGTACACCCATCAACGGCATTATCGGGCTTACCAATTTACTGCGCAAAACCTCTGTGGATGCACAGCAAAGCAGCATGCTTGATTTGCTGGAAGTATCTTCCCAGTCGTTACTGGGTGTAGTGAATGATGTGCTCGATCTTTCAAAGATTGAGGCCGGTAAATTCAGCATTGTGCGGGCGCCGGTCAATATTCGTAAGCTGACAAAAAGTATCATTGATTTACTGAAGTTCAAGGCAGACGAGCAGAATATTGAGTTGCAGTTGATTATCGACGATCAGATACCTGAATATATAATGGCTGATTCGCTGCGGATCAACCAGATATTGATGAATTTACTGAGCAACTCCATCAAATTTACGGAGCGCGGTTATGTGATGCTGAAACTTTTGGCAGAGCACCGCGATGACGACCGGGTTAAGATCAGGTTTTCGGTGGAAGATACCGGAATAGGTATTGCTGCCGACCGCTTGTCGAAGATATTTGAATCGTTTGAGCAGGCCGAAGATGATACTGCTGCCAGATATGGCGGCACAGGGCTGGGGCTTACTATTGTGAAGAAGCTGGTTGAATTAAAGGGCGGCGAATTAACCGTACATAGCGAGGTAGGCAGGGGAAGCACATTTAACGTAGTCAACTGGTTTGCCCTGGCAGCCGGGGCTGCAGATAAAACTGCCGAAGACATTGCTCCAAAGAAGCTTAGCCCTTTTACAGGCGTTAAAGTGCTCGTAGCAGAAGATAACCTGGTCAGCCAGTTTATGATGGCGAAAATATTGAAGGACTGGCAGGTTGCTGTTGAGGTAGTAGATAACGGGCGTAAGGTGCTCGATAAACTGGCCGGTAACCATTATGACCTGATATTGATGGATACTCATATGCCCGAAATGAACGGCTATCAGGCTGCGGAAGCTATCCGGCTTGATTTTCAGGAACCCAAAAGAAGCATTCCCATTATTTCCCTATCGGCAGCTGCATTTGAACATGAGCGTCAGCAGGCGCTATCCTCAGGTATGAATGATGTACTGGCTAAACCGTTCCAGGCAGGTGATCTGCATCAAAAAATTGTCAGGGCGTTAAACGCCGGTGTTAAAGCCTAAAGACTCAATTGCATTTGCCCTTTGCCGCATACAGCCGCTTCGTGGTTAAGCAGCCATTTCTTGCGCCACAAGCCGCCTGCATAACCGGTTAAGCTGCCATCGGCTCCGATAATACGATGGCAGGGCACAATAATCCATAAATCGTTTTTACCGTTGGCCGAAGCAATTGCCCTGATGGCTAACGGGTTTTGCATCTGTGCTGATAGCTGTGCGTAACTGCAGGTTTGCCCGAATGCTGTGCGCAGAAGCTGCTGCCAGACACTTTGCTGAAATGCCGTACCGCTTTGCCGCAGAGGCAAATCAAACACGCGGCGTGTGCCTGCAAAATATTCCGTTAGCTGCGCCGCAGCCTTATCAAGTATGGTATTACCGGTGGGCCATACCGCAGGTGTTCCGTCGTCCGAAATTCTGACAGAAGTGATAAAACCTTCATCCTCAGTAATCAGGGCTGAACCAAGCGGTGTAAGCAGGCAGGCGGTATTCATAGCTTTATCTGTGGTTTAAATATAAGTATAAAATGCCGCAGGCCGGCCAACTACCTTTATATTTGTGCACATGAGTACTTTCAAACAAACCTGGTATCTGCTCAGGAAAGAAGTTTTATTAGAGTGGCGCTCCAAATATGCGTTTAATGGTGTACTGCTTTACCTGGTATCCACCGTTTATGTATGCTATATTTCATTTAATTTAACGCCGGGCTTTAACCAAAGTAAGGGTTACCCGGTTACCTGGAACATTTTATTCTGGATTATTATGCTGTTTGCTTCGATTAATGCCATTGCTAAAAGTTTTATGCAGGAAAGCCGGAGCAGGCTGCTGTATTATTATACCATTGCAAGCGCAAGGGCTGTCATCTTGTCTAAAACCATCTACAATATTTTGCTCATGTCGTTGCTGAGCATACTGGCGCTGCTCATTTATCAGCTGTTTTTCAGCAACCATTTAAATGATGCTCTTTTTTATGTCTTTGTAGTGCTCAGCGGCAGTGTAAGCTTTTCAACTGTATTCACCATGCTATCTGCTATCGCATCAAAAGCCGGTAACAACAGTACGCTTATGGCCATACTGAGTTTTCCGGTAATTATACCGGTATTGCTGGTATTGGTAAAGGTAAGTAAAAGCGCTATGGATGGTATTGACCGTAGCCTGATGTACGGCAGTTTCAGTGTGCTGGCCGCCATCAACGTTATGGTAATTGCCACAGCCCTCATCCTGTTTCCTTACTTATGGCGCGATTGATGGGTACATCAGGATGTATTGATCTGCATGTATTTCCATTGTAAATAATGTACACGTCTGCTATATTTGTACAGCAAATAATAATTCATGCAGGCTTCATTGAATGTATGTTATATTAGTTGCCCTGATATAGGTATGAAAGTTTTGATGCGGTTCGGCACACTTATACTATTATACTGGCTGATTTCATTTACCGCATCTGCCCAGAACGGAACCATTAGCGGTAAGGTGATGCGCCTTGATAATAAAGCTCCTGTTGAAAAAGCAACTGTATTTTTAAATAATGCTACATACGGCACCGCCACCGCGCAGGACGGGACCTTTACGCTGACCGGTGTTAAGCCCGGCCAGTACGATTTGGTAGTGACCTCGGTAGGCTATGAAGAATACTCGCGGCAGATTATGGTTGGTAAGGAAACATTGAAGCTGGACATAGCACTGACACCTAAAACCACTGAACTGCGTGATGTGGTAATTACTACCCCCGAAGGCTGGAAACGCAATTACGAAATGTTTTTGAAGTACTTTATGGGTACCAGTGAGGATGCCAGGAAGTGCAAAATCCTAAATCCGAGAGACTTATACTTTAATTATCATAAATCTAAAAAAACACTGGAGGCATCATCTGATACCTTCATTGTAATCCAGAATTATGCGCTTGGCTACAATGTAAAGGTACTGCTCAAAAGTTTTGAAAACGATGGCCTGAATGATATAACCCGCTGGCAGGCCAGGGTGCTGTTTGAGGATATGCCGGGCAATGCCAGCCAGAAAAGGAAGTGGCAGCAGCGGCGCGATGATGTGTATTATGGTTCCACAGCCCATTTTTTGCGGGCTTTGATGGCCGACCAGTTGCGTGGTAATGGCTTTGAGATAAGGCAATTGGTACGCAAGCCTAACAAATTGCGCCCGCCGCAGGAACTTATTGATAAAAAACTGGCAAAATTCAGGACTACCAATCGTGATTCAGCGCTTTACTGGATCGGCATGTCAAATATGTCGAAGTATGATGAAACGCTGATACGCAGGCCTATGCTGGCGCAGGAAATAGTAAGGAAAGCCCCGCAGGATGGTATCTATGCGCTTTTCTTTCCGGATTACCTGTATGTAATGTACAACAAGCGCTATGAGACCGCAGATTTCAGGGATGTTTACCGTCCGCTCGATTTGCCGAACTACGAGGCCAGTGTGGTTACTTTATATAACCCATACGCCTTGTTTGATGCCAACGGAACGGTGGTAACTTCACAGAGCACTATGTATGAGGGCAGCTGGACCAAAAACAAAGGCGCCGAGCTGCTGCCGGTTGATTATACGCCTGTAAATGAACCCCCTGTGCTGCCGCTGCGATAACATTTACACTACAATGTTAGGTGCGCTGCATAAATAGTGTTACCTTTGCACGTTAAATTTATGACAAAATTCATCTATCAATCCTGGTGGAAAATACTGGCGGTAATCACCATTTTATATACGCTGGTTGCCGGCTTTTTATTCGGCGTACCACGCCTGCCTATTTTGCATGAAACCATACGCAATACTTATTTCCATGTACCCATGTGGATGGCTATGTTTACGGTTTTTACTATATCGGTAGTTTACAGCATCAAATATCTGAATACCGGTAAAGCCGCTTATGATCTTATTGCTGTTGAATGTGCCAACACAGGCATTTTCTTTTTTGCATTAGGGTTGGTAACTGGTATGCTTTGGGCAAAAGTTACCTGGGGCGACTACTGGAGCAATGACCCTAAACAGAATAGCGCAGCTATTGCCTTTCTGCTATATTGCGCTTATCTGGTGCTGCGTAATTCTATTGACGAAGAGCAGAAGCGGGCCCGCATATCAGCCATATACAACATTTTTGCTTTTCCCATCATGATTGTGCTGATCATGATTCTGCCCCGCATGACGGATTCCCTGCATCCAGGCAGCGGCGGCAATCCTGCATTTGGCAAGCTGGATATGGATAACCGCATGCGTATGGTACTTTACCCGGCTTTTATTGCCTGGAGCCTGATGGCGGTATGGATTGCATCACTGCGTTACCGCACACGCCTGGTGGAGTATAAAGAGAATATCCTTTAACTTTGGAAATGAAGAAACTTATCTTTTTTGCAGCTGTGCTGCTCGCCAGCATCAGTGCATCTGCCCGGCAGCAACAGCAGGTAGAAATGGCTGATGCCCTGCGGCAGTCCGGCAAAATATATGTGGTTATCGGCACAATATTCATCATTTTTTTAGGCCTGGCAATTTATTTGTTTACGATGGACCGCCGGCTTAAAAAGCTTGAAAAAAACAAAGATATATAGCAGTATTACAACTCTGCAGCATCTTTTATTTAAATAAATTTGTTATGCGTGCATAGTAGTTTTACTTTTGTGCCCTGGAAAAAAAGAACCAATTATTCAATCAAAATAATCAATTATGGCAGATCTTACTACGGTTGATGGTTTAGATACGCACTTTTTCAGTGATGTATGTAAAAATTTTGACCACGCCGCCCAGTTCACCAAACACGATGCCGGTTTGCTGGATCAGATTAAATCATGTAATAGCGTTTACCGTTTTCGTTTTCCTATCCGTAAGGGCAACGGCTTCGAGGTAATTGATGCCTGGCGCGTAGAACATTCGCACCATCAGTCGCCCACTAAGGGCGGTATTCGCTACAGCGAAATGGTCAATGAGGATGAAGTAATGGCGCTTGCCGCGCTAATGACTTATAAATGCGCCATTGTAAATGTACCTTTCGGCGGTGCAAAGGGCGGTATAAAAATAAACCCCAAAAAATGCACCGAGCAGGATTTGGAAAATATCACCCGCCGTTATACAGTTGAACTGATTAAAAAAAACTTTATTGGCCCCAGTATTGACGTACCTGCACCCGATTATGGGTCGGGTGAGCGCGAGATGAGTTGGATAGCCGATACCTACGCTACCATGAACCCCGGCCAGCTGGATGCATTGGGTTGCGTTACCGGTAAACCCATAGCCCTGCATGGTATTGCAGGCCGTC
>CAXTAP010000004.1:25481-61170 GCA_964241965.1 uncultured Mucilaginibacter sp. | reverse complement strand
GTGAATTGGTAGAGCCCTTTCACTACAATTACGGCAACACCCTGTTCGAAAACCAAACCGACTTTTGGACACCCTCCAATCCGGGAGCTAAATTTCCGCGCCTGGCGGCCATCGGTTCCGATTCTAATACCAACAACTGGCGCGATGGATCAGACATTTATAAATTTAACGCAGCCTACGCCAGGTTAAAAAATGTGAACATTGGCTATACGCTGCCTGCTGCCCTTACTAAAAGGGCCGGCATTCAAAGGCTGAGGGTATCATTAATAGGCCAGAACCTTTACACTTTAACTAAGCTGAAGTTTATAGACCCTGAAAATACAGAGTTTAACAATAATGTAAGCTTTACCAATTCCAATAGCGGCCGCAGTTATCCGCTGCCTATATTCTACGGTGCAGGATTAGACCTCACTTTTTAACCGTTAAAAATATATCAACATGAAATATTTAAAGAAAATACTTTTTTTAATGCTTGCAGCCGCTGCTGCAAGCAGTTGTAAAAAACTTGATTTGGCGCCTACCAATACGTTTACCGAACTGAACTTTTATACTACGAGCGCTAACGTTAACAATGCCTTAAACAATAATTACAGCGGCATGTATAATTCCGGCCTGTACTTTTATAATGATGCCATGTCTGATAATGCGTATGCACCCGGGGGCGGGCCTACAGGCAACGTAACTGCGGTGGCTTCGGGTTCCTACAATTCGCAACTGGATAAATTTATAAATGACTGGAGCTTTCATTATTCGGGCATCAACTCCTGTAACCTGTTTTTAGCCAATGTTGACCAGAACAAAACACTGGATGCGGCTACCATCACCAGGATGAAGGCCGAAGTCAGGTTTATCCGGGCGTTTCATTACTTCTATCTGATGACTCACTGGGGGGATGTACCTTTAATAACCACCGTTATCAGTCCGGATGATGCTAAAACTGAGCCGCGGGTGGCCAAGGCTACGGTGCTCAGCTTTATTACCAGTGAACTGGAAGCCTGTGCTGCAGCGCTGCCCTCAAAGGATCAGTATGCCGCCGCCGATAACGGCAGGATAACCAACGGCGCTGCCTTAGCCTTGGAGGCCCGCGTACTGCTGTACCAGGGTAACCGCATGGCCGATGTAGTAACCATTTGCGAAAAGCTGATGAACAGCCCCGGCACTTACGGCAATTATGCCCTGGCGAGTAATTATGGCAACCTGTTTAGTGATGCAGGCGTGAATAAGAACAATACAGAAACAATGCTGGCCTTGCAATATCAGTCAGGCGTAACAGGCAGAACATGGGGCGATTATTATGATTTTGCCCCTATATCAGCAGGTGCCCGGGATAACGGAATGGCGCCAACGCAGGAGCTGGTTAATGATTACCTGATGCTGAATGGAAGGCCGATTACCGATGCTGCTTCCGGTTATGATGAAAACAACCCCTATGTAAACCGCGACCCGCGCCTTACAGCTACGATAGTATATGACCAGTATAAATTCCTGAATCCTGATGGCAGTACCCAAACCATTTATATAAAGCCTGGAAGCGACCCTAACGCCAGCCGTGTAAATGAATACAGGCCGGGTGTTGAGTCTGTTTCATCTACAGGGTATTACTGGCGCAAATACTTTGACCCGAATCACCTGCCTGCCTTGGCTTCCGGCTTAAACCTGCACCTGATCCGCTGGGCCGAGGTACTGCTGGATTATGCCGAAGCCGAGAACAGCCTGGGGCAGATGAACGCTGCAATATGGAATAAAACCATTCAGCTGCTGCGCCAGCGTGCCGGCTTTACCGATGCCAATGCGCTCAATTATCCCGGCAATGCCGACATGACAAATATCATCAGGAGGGAGCGCAGGGTAGAACTGGCTATGGAGGGCACCCGTACCGAGGATATTAACCGCTGGAAACTGTCGGAAACCGTATTGAACGGTTATGCGCACGGCGCCAAGTTCAGCGGCGACCTCTCTGTTGATAATGGCTACATCAGGACGCAATTGCGCCATTTTGACCCTGCTAAAAATTATCTGTGGCCCATCCCAGATAATGATTTGCAAAAGGATGTTAAACTCACTCAAAACCCGGGCTATTAATTACAGGCACTGTTAATTACTGACAAAAAATGAAAAAACTATATATCATATACGTAACGCTCCTGTTCGGGGTAGTTGCCTTTACCTCCTGTAAAAAGGATGTTCATAAGCTCGATACCAGCGTTGCGCCGGTAAGCACACTCAACCTGCCGGCTAACCAGGCCAGTTTCACGCTCGATCCTAAGTCAAACTCAGGCATTGTTTTTCAGTGGGCGGCCAGTTCAACCAACGATCTGGTTCTGTATGAAGTCGCATTTGATAAAGCTGCAGGCGATTTTAGTAACCCTGTGTACAAGGTGCTCTCTGATGGTTCAGGTGTGCAGGCGCAGGCAACTATTTCACAAAAACTGTTAAACACCATTGCCTCAATGGCAGGCGTAGCCTCTTCCAGCACCGGGACACTGAAATGGGCAGTCATTACATCAAAAGTATCAGGTAATGTGCTAAGCACTGCCAGCCACACCATTCAATTCAGCAGGCCTGCCGGTTTTGCCGTGGTGCCAGCCAATTTATATTTAACCGGAACAGCCACAGAGGCCGGTACTGATTTAAGTAAGGCTATTGCCATGAAGAAGATAAGTGACGGCGTTTTTGAATTATACACCTCCCTGCAGCCAGGCACCTATACACTGGTGGATAAAACCAGCGGAACACCAACCGTTTACTCGGTTAATGGTACCACAGTACTGGCAGGAGGCACCACTACCCAAAGCGGAAATAAAACTGTCTATCGTATATCTATTGATCTGACGACTGCTTCTGCATCCTTTACTCAGATTCTCTCTGTCGGGTACTGGTTTGCATCGCCGGGACAAATTATATTTACACTGCCGTATATCGGAAACAGCCAGTGGGAAATTGACAACACCACACTTACTTTCCCACATCCATCGTATGGTTTAGACAGCCGCTATAAGTACAGGTTTACTGTAGCCGATGCGGCCGGCAATCAATCGCAAGAGTGGTATGGCAGTAAAAACTCTGATAACCCTGACCCAGGCAGCAATACAGCAGCATCATACTACTACATGTATGCAGTAAATGATTCTCAATATGATTATTGCTTTAAGGTATTGCCGGCAGCTAACAACAAAAACTGTAATGTTAATGTGAATTTTAGCCCGTCGCTGCCAAATTATAATAATACCATTACCATTAAATAATCAATCAGGGGGCTGTGGCCTGCAGGTAACAGCCCCCTGTATTACATCTTGCTCATGAAAAACGTCATTCTCAATTACTGCTCAGCCGGATGCCTCCTGTTTGCCGCAGCAGCTTTAGGTTCCTGTTCTAAAAAAGGCAATACACCAACACCTTCAGATGGCGGGGGCACTAATCCTCCTCCTGTAGCTGCGGTATATAATTATGCTTCCATTGCCGATTCTATGCAGGCTAAAACTTACAGCGCTTACCTGTCGGCCACCGGCAACTACTTTGTGCAGAACAATACCGGTAACACTACTTTTAATTACTGGCCCAACGCCAATATGCTCGATGTGCTTACTGATGGCTATCTGCGCACCAAAAGCGCAACCTATACCCAGCGTATGAAAACGCTGCTTACCGGTATCAAAACATCCAACGGAGGAACGTACTCCAATAATTTTTATGATGATATGGGGTGGCTGGGCAACGCCAGCATCAGGGCCTACATGGTTACCAATGATGCGGATTACCTCGCCGCAGCACAAACCATTTATACCGATATAAAAATCGGCGTTAACAATTATGCCGGCGGAGGCGTATCATGGAAGAAGGATCAGCTCACTTACAAAAACATACCTTCAACTGCCAATGCCACCATTTTAGCCGCCCGGTTTTACGAAGTTCAGAATAACGCCAGTGACCTTACTCTGGCTAAAACCCTGTACTCATGGATGAAAACAACACTGGTTGACCCGTCAACAGGCCTGGTTTGGGACGGCATCAACAGAACAGGCGACAATTCGATTGACAAGAATTATATCTTTACCTATAATCAGGGCGCTTTCATTGGTGCGGCTGTAGAGTTGTATAACAGTACTAAGGATCAAACCTACTTGGCAGATGCGGTGCTGACAGCCAACAACCTCGTCAGTGATACACGTTTGGTTTCGGCCGGCCTGTTAAAGGATGAGGGGCAGGGCGACGGCGGCTTGTTTAAAGGCATCGCTGTAAGGTATTTGACCGTGTTGATTGAACAGCCTGATCTCGATGCTGCCAGCCGTGCCAGATACGAAACTTTTTTACAGACTAATGCGCAATACCTTTATCAGGTTGGTATAGCAAAGCCTTCATATACAGTAGGTTCCAGCTGGGCGCAAAAACCAGCCGGCAGCGTTGATTTAACTACGCAATTAAGTGGTGAAATGATGATGGAAGCAGCTGCAAAATTGAAAACTGAGGGGAAAATACAATAGCCAACCATTAAAGTTTATAAGTTTGGTTTAACCTGAATGCTATCACAACTGGCTGTAATAGTCAGCTGCAGATGCGCATTATCTCTGATATCATTTAATTTAAAATAACCAATGAAATTAAAATCAATAGGGCTGTTTATACTGCTTGTTTGTGCAGGCAGCTCCCTGCGGGCGCAAAGTACAGAGTATTTGAAGCGAACTCACCTGCTCTACCAGGCGGTTTACCATAATTTGAGGGATTCAACGGCAGGCTTATATTATGAAACCACTGACAGCGCTAAAAATGAAAACAAACACTCCTGGCTGTGGCCCCTTTGCGCCCTGATACAGGCAGCCAACGAAATGGAGGCTGTTGAGCCTGGTAAGATCTATATGCTGCCGGTAGAGAAGGCTATTGACAAATATTACAGCGATGCCCCTCCGGTGCCGGCCTACCAGGATTATGTGCTGAGCGAGCGGAAGAGCAGTCGTTTTTATGATGATAACGAGTGGATAGCTATAGCTTATCTTGATGCCTACAACCGTAACCATAAACAGAAGTACCTGAAAACAGCTGAAATGATTTACCGCTTTATACAAAGCGGCACTGATACCGTAGCCGGGGGCGGAGTTTACTGGAAGGAAGGCGACCTGAAAACAAAAAATACCTGCTCAAACGGGCCGGCGGTATTAATTGCCCTGCAATTGTATAAAATTACACACCAGGCACAATATTTAAATGATGCCATGGCTGTTTACAGCTGGACAAACAAGCATCTGCAAACGCCTGAAGGCTTATATTACGACAATATTAAGCTTCCGTCCTTAACCATAGGCAGGGCGCTTTTTACTTATAACACAGGCACTATGCTGCAGGCCAATGTATTGCTGTATAACATTACCAAGAACAGCAAGTATT
The DNA here is from genome assembly GCA_964241965.1 of uncultured Mucilaginibacter sp. Classification (GTDB taxonomy): domain Bacteria; phylum Bacteroidota; class Bacteroidia; order Sphingobacteriales; family Sphingobacteriaceae; genus Mucilaginibacter. The sequence continues at coordinate 55,791 of CAXTAP010000004.1, read as the reverse complement.
TAACTGAAGCCAGGCGTATAGCCAAAGCCGGCAGGGCGCAGTTTTTTGTTAATGGCCGGTTGCCTAACGGTGAATACTGGTTTAATGCGGTCATGCTCAGAGGGTATGAGGCGCTATACCAGGCAGAGCCTGATCCGGCGTGGATTGATTTCTATGCTGACGACAGCAACAATATATGGGCCAGTGAGCGTGATACGGCAAACTTAGTGGGGCCAAAGAACACCAAAAGACTGATTGACCAGGCTGCAATGATGGAGATTTATGCACGCCTTGAGCGTTTGCAGCTCAATAAACGCCAGGCAGGTAGCAAGGGAACCAGATGAGCACAATCTAATAAATTAAGCCATGCCTCAGCAAGTCATTAATCTTATAAACGATTTGATAGGGTTATCCCATAAAAAAAGCCCCTTACTCAAGGGGGCTTTCAAACCTTTAACCTATCACATGAAAAACTACTCTGCTCATTTGTACGGCTTTGCTGCATTTAAGTTTCATGCTTTGAAAAACTATTTTACTACGTAAAGGGCTGAAAATTTTATACACACTTATGCTGTTGAATTATTATAATTAATTGGGTGTAAAGTTCACTTACTACAGCTATAAAGCATAAAAACCTTGCAAAACTTTTTAATACTGGCAGATTTACGGTCACATAAATAATTTACAGCTAATTGAACTGCAACACGCGTTACTATTTTTATAAAAGTAAGTATTTAGTTTTCATTGAAACGGCTATGGAAAGCAGTTGAACAAATTTTCCAAAAACTGTTATATTAAATGATTTACTGTTCCGGCCCGTATCATTTTGCCTGATATTAACAATATCACATATCAAGTTACTAATTTTGTGCTACTGTAGGGCTAACGCCCAATATATTTTTCAGCGTTGCAGTAAAATTTGCTTCATCACCCCGACTATTTAATTTTGCTGCCACAAAGCCATCAGGCCTCACAAGCATGGCGCTGCCCTGCTGTGCACCTGTAAGTTGCTGCCATGCTTTATATCTTTCCTGGCCAACTTCATAAACATCAATTGGTACATTCAACTCATCTGATGCCTTTTGAGAAGCATCTTTCCACTGCTCCTGGTTGTTGATTGTTATCAGTACAAAGTTGCCTTTTAACCAATCGAGCGTAGAAAAACTTTCTTTGTCGTCAAGCCAGAAATGGGGAACCCGGGTACCGGTTTGCCCTTTAAATGGCAGAATGTCACCTTGCTGTCCGTCAGGAATGATGGCTTCAGAGATGTACTTATAATTAGGCAAGCCTATCAGTGTTTTAACATTATCTAATAATTTGCTTTCATTAATTAATCCGCTGGCATCCGCCAGCTGCCCGGATAATGTGGCATAAAAGGCATCTACCGGCTGCCGTTCCGCATGGTAAGTGTTGAGCAATGAGGGATTCCCATAACCTTTGAGCACTGCCGCCAGCTTCCAGGCGAGATTCTGAGCATCCTGAACGCCGGAGTTGGCACCCTTGCCAGCATACGGAGTCATCGTATGAGCCGAATCCCCTGCCAGGAATATTCTGCCATACCGCAACTGTTCAGCTATGTTTACGGCCATCTGCCAGGGTAGCACACTGCGAATTTTTACAGCTAAGTCATCCTGACCAAATACCCTTCTCAAAATGGCAATTATTTTATCTGCTGTGAAATCCTTTGCAGTTTCGCCCTTTTCAGGGTAGTAACGATATTGAAATGCCCACCGGTGACCGTTGTCAATAGTAAGCAGGAAACCGGTCAGGTCCGGGTCATTGATCAGAAACATGCTGAATTCTTTTCCCTTAACCTGTTCAGCAAAGTCAGCCTCAAAATAAATGTTTAAAAAATCACCGAAAGCTCCATGTCCTGTAGTAGCTGCTCTCAGAGTATTGCGGATCGGGCTATTTGCACCGTCGGCAGCTATCAGGTAGTCAGCAGTAATTTGTTGTTCTTCTCCGTTTTCCCGGTTTTTAATTGTTGCAGTAACGCCGTCGTCATTTTGCTCAAACGCAGTCATTTCGTGATTAAAGCGCAGGTCGCCGCCACGGCTTACAGCAGCTTCATGTAAAACCACTTCTGATAGATCCTGAGTACAGCGCGCTCCGGTTTCAGGCGACTGTGAAGCCCATTCTTCTAATCCGGCCATTTGGCTGGGAAAGGTTGTTTTACCGTCAGTTACGGGCGTAATGTTTTTTAAAACTTCTGTTAACTGATGCCCCTGCAATACGCCCCATGCGGGTGCAAGCGCTTTGCCGGCCTCGCGCAGCGCCTCGCTGAGGCCAAGCTCACGAAAAAGTTCCATAGTGCGTATATCTATCGTTCGTGCCCTTGGGTGAATAGAAGTGCTGCGATGCTTTTCTACAAGCAGATACTTAATGCCCTGCTCCTGTAAAAATAATGCGGCTGCCAATCCTGTAATACCGCCGCCTGTAATTAATACCGGGAAGTGCCTGTCGGCACTTTTATTATTTGAAACCATATAATATAGTGCTTGTTATTTCACAAGGCAAAATTATCTCTTGAGCTAACTGTAATCAGTGCACAAAATGAAACAATTAATACCATTTTTAAAAGTACGGCATGGACTGTAACAGGGAAAAGGCTCCGGCACAATTCGATGATGTTTTTTATAAGAATGAAGCTGTTGAGCGCCAGTTCTTTCTGCCCTTTAATGATTGCCGGGGTTTTGCCCATGTAGCAGTAACAGATGATTTTGTTTTGCTGGAAAGCCGTATATCTGCCCTTAAGCCCAGTATTTGCTGGAATCATCTTAATGCCGGCTCATTTGTTGAGCTTAATTTTATATTGGAAGGCAATTTATACCAAACGCAACCCGGCCTTTTAAAAAAGCAGCTTTACAGTAAGGGATACCATAACTGCATATTCAACCCTGATTCATGGGAAAGTAATGAACTCTTAGGTACTAAGGAATTCAGGAATGTAGCAATCAATATACCTGGTGCTAAAATGATAGAACTGCTGCGCAATTATGTACCTGGTTTAAGCGTACTGGCCGAAAAGATAGAGCAGGGCAAACCTTTTGTATGGGAACTGCCGCACCCTCATTTTAATAACCGGTTGACTTACCTGTTAGACCATATTTGGAACAGCCCTGAAACTACCGGACTAAAACGATTGTATTTTGAATCAATCATCCTTGAAATTATTTGCCAGCAGTGCGATCTTTTCTTGGCAGCTTCCGAGACGAAAGATACTCTTCGGATAACATCGTCCGACCGCGATAAACTGCAGCAGGCGCGCAAACTGATCATCAATCAGCTTAACGAGCCGCCCACAATAGCCCGCTTGGCACAGCTGTGTAATATGAATGAGTTCAGGCTCAAAACGGGTTTCAGGCACTTGTTTGGCAAAAGCATTTTTGCATACGTGCATGACCAGAAATTAGAACTGGCAAAAAGTTTAATTTACGGCGGCGGCAAAACTATAGCCGAAATAGCCTATGAGCTTGGATATGCCCATCCGCAGCACTTTCACCGGGCTTTTGTAAAGCGTTATGGTATTACACCTAAACAGCTCATCAGCTGAATTTATTGAAGTGCGTTAACTTTCGAAAGGCAATAAAATATCACTTGTGCACCTCCGCATCGCTTTGAGCAGGGTTAATATAAAAATTTTATATTATTTTTACACTATGCCTCAGCACCTAAACAAAAAGCGCCTGTACATTAACATAAAGGCGCTTTTTAGTTTGGTTTAGTTTTCCTGCATGGATTCGAACCACGACCATCAGAACCAGAATCTGAGGTGCTACCGTTACACCACAGGAAAATTATAACGCTAATATAAGCCAAAATCTGCATCATACGTCTGGCAGCAACTAAATATTTTACGTTTTTACTTTCCGTTTACAGCAACAACCCTGCATAAACAAGCTATTCGGCAATAATTTATAACGGGTTAATCTCGAGCAATTTTATACTCAAAGGTTAACAGCTATCAATTTAGTTAACCCGTTTGTATAAAACCCATATTTATAAACCTTTTCCTGTATAATTTCCTGCTGATGTAAAACAGTAATCCTAGCCAGCCTGTTAAACTTAAACTATTATTAAAGTAATTTAATTCAAATAATAGTTTTTACTATGCTAACCGCTATAACCAGTAGAGAAGAATTTGTGCTGGAGGTACATCATCGCCTGAGTGAGGTATATGGCAGCCAGATTAAGTATTTTCATGATCTGGATCCGCTCAGCGAGCTGGTATCTGCGCTGCTTTCACACCGCACCAAGAACCGCGACTCAGGGCAGGCCTTTGCCAACCTGGTGGAAACTTTTGGCACCTGGGAAAACGTACGCGATGCCCCTGCAGAAGAAGTGCAGGCAGCTATCCGCCCTTGTACCTGGCCCGAGCAGAAGGCGCCGCGCATACAGCAGGTGCTCAGGCTGGTTGGCGAACGGCATGGCTCATTGTCATTAGATTTTTTGTCAGGCATGGATGTTGCTGATGCCCGGCAGTGGCTCGAAGAGCTGCCCGGCGTAGGCCCTAAATCAAGTGCGGCTGTATTATCATTCAGTACCATGCGCGCTAAGGCGCTGCCGGTAGATTCGCACCATTTTCGCGTGGCAGTACGCCTGGGCATTATTGATGCCAGAATAGGCGAGGGGAAAGCCAACCGTGTTTTAGAAAACCTGCTGCCGCCCGATTTTACCGCTCAGGAAATGTATGATAACCATCAGGTAATGATGCGCCACGGGCAGAAAATATGCCATCACTACAAACCAGAATGCAGCAGCTGCATTCTGCTCGATTTATGCCCGACCGGGCAGGATTTGTTGAAACTGTAAATTTTTAATGAGGCTGGCCAGCTGTTTTAACAGCTGGCATAACATAACGCAGCAGAAATTTGCACCTGTAGAGCGCAATATCAGCATGTAAAAACAGCGCCCTTAGTTTAGTGATTAATAAAGTTGTAAATCAGCTATTTTATTATATTTGATGAACACCTTAGCTATACTTCATGTCACCAGACTCCGGCCGATTTTTAACCCGAAAGCCTGTTATTGCAATCAGTGCTGCACTTGCTGCTGTTATTATTTCACTGTTTATCATCTTCAGGCACCGGCATAAACCGGTGGTTGATCCGGCGTTCAGCAAATATGTAGAGTCATATACTTCAGGCATTATCTCTAAGGGCAGCGTAATCCGTATCAAGCTGGCCGGCGAGGTGCAAACCGCCCATACCCGCAATGAACCCCTGGCAGATAATCTTTTTAGTTTTTCGCCATCTGTAAAGGGCAAGGCTTTCTGGGCCGATGCACAAACCATTGAATTCAGGCCCGATGCTGCCATGCAGCCGGATAAGCTCTATGAAGCCACATTCAGCTTAGATAAAGTTGCTAAAGTGCCCGGCGGCATGGAGCAGTTTAAATTCTGGTTTCAAACCATCAAGCCCGATTTTACAGTTAGTTTTGATGCGCTGCAAAGCGCCACCCGCACCTCGGCCGACCAGATGAAGCTAAGCGGTACGCTTAAAACGGCCGACCGGGAAGAGATAACCAACATTGAAAAGGTAATTACCGTTAATTATGCACCCGGTGCCACCGTTACCTGGCAGCATAGCCAGGAAACTAATACGCATTATTTTACTATTGACCATATCGCCAAAGCCGCTGCTGCCAGGCCGCTCAGCGTAACTTGGAATGGTAGTCCGCTGCATATCAACAGGGATAGCACACAAAAAGTAACCGTACCTGCGCTTGGAGATTTTAAAGTGATTGGCATAAGGGCCGTGCAGGACGAAAACCAGTATGTGGAGGTGCAGTTTTCCAACCCGGTAATGGTAGGGCAGGAATTGAACGGCCTGATTAGCCTCAGTAAAGTGACTGACGCGGCCTATACTATAGATGGCAGCCTGGTAAAAATGTATGCGCCCGACCGCTTGCAAGGCAACTATGCAGTTGATGTTCATGAAGGCATCAAGGATATTGCCGGCAAGAAAATTACAGATGCATTTTCAGCCAACTTATTCTTTGAAAACCGGCTGCCCGAAGTAACCATTCCTGGTAAGGGGATTATACTGCCCGATTCCGGGCGGTTAACGCTGTCTTTTGAAGCGGTGAATTTGAGAGCAGTGGATGTAAGCATCATAAAAATTTATGAAAATAATGTACCCCAGTATCTGCAGAATAATAACGTAGATGGCGACCAGCAGCTGCGGCAGGTAGGCAAACCGGTAAAGCAAATTACCATCCGGCTGGATGAGGATAAAACACTTGATTTAAAAAAGCGTAATCGCTTCATGCTGGATGTTGACCATCTGATGCGAACTGAGCCCGGAGCCATTTACAGGGTAATTATAGGTTTTCGTAAAAATTATTCACTGTATAACTGTAAGGCAGGCAACGCCGCAAAGGTTAAAGCTGATGATAGTGATGAAGAGGAGGGTGACGAGGAAGGTAATTCGGGCACGGTGAGCGATGAGGATGACAGCTTCTGGAAACGTTATGATAGCTATTATCCGGATGGTTACAACTGGGACGAGCGCGAAGACCCCTGCAGTGCATCCTATTACACTAAAGATAAATGGGCCACCCGTAATATCATTGCCTCCAACATCGGGCTGATTGCCAAAAGAGGAGTGAACAATGAAATGCTGATTGCCGTAACCAGCATCCGCGATGCCCGGCCCATGCCGCAGGCGGAACTAGAACTGCTGGATTATCAGAAACAGATGATCACCAGGGTACGTTCTGATGCAGATGGTTTTGCACGGTTTACATTTACACGAAAACCGTATATGCTGATTGCCAAAAGCGGGCAGGAGCGTGGCTATCTGAAACTGGATGATGGCAACGCGCTGTCATTGTCTAAATTTGATGTGGGCGGTGATGCTATACAGCATGGCCTGAAAGGTTTTATTTACGGTGAGCGCGGTGTTTGGCGGCCCGGCGATTCCATCTATGTTTCCTTCATTTTACAGGATCAGCTAAAGAAATTGCCGCCTGATCATCCGGTACAATTTGAGCTTTTTAACCCTGCAGGGCAGTTGTACAGGCAGCTGATCAGTACCCGGTCTGTTGATGGTTTTTATAGTTTTCATACGGCTACTGCTGCCTCGGCGCCTACAGGTAACTGGCTGGCCCGGATCAAGGTAGGCGGTGCATTGTTTGAAAAAACCATTAAGGTAGAAACCATTATGCCCAACCGGTTGAAGCTCGATCTGTCTTTTGGCGGCAGAACGGAACTGACCAGCGGCAGCGGCAGTGACGGCGTTTTAACGGCCCGCTGGCTTTTTGGCGGTACAGCACAAAGTCTGAAGGCTAAGGTTGATGCCTTTTTATCGCCTCAGGCTACCGCATTTAAAGGCTTCGAGAGTTATACATTTGATGATCCGACACTGGTCTTCGGCACCCAGACACAAAATGTTTTCGATGGCCGGCTGAACGCCAATGGCGTAGCCCCGGTGCATGCCGGCATCCACCTGGATAAGCAGGCCCCCGGCCAGCTGCGGGCTAATTTCCTGATTAAAGTATTTGAGCCTGGCGGTAACTTCAGCATCAATCAGGTAGCGCTGCCTTACAACGTTTATTCGGGTTATGTTGGCATTAAAACGCCCGAAGGCAGCGCTTACAGCGGGATGCTGAATACTGACAGGGATAACCCGGTTGATATTGCTGATGTAGATGTAAAGGGTACGCCGTTTGCCGGAGCGCGCAGCGTAGAAGTGGAGCTTTATAAAATTCAATGGCGCTGGTGGTGGGATCAAACCGGTAATGAGCTAAGCAACTTTACTCAAAACCAGTACAACAAACTAATAACTACTGCAAATGTAGCGCTCAGCAACGGCCGGGGCAGATGGAACCTGCGCATTAAGCAGGCCGATTGGGGCCGGTACCTCATCCGCATCAAGGATCCGCTAACCGGGCACTCCACCGGCAAAATTGTATATGTGGATTATGGCCAGCGCCTGCAGGAAAGTAATCCTACTGATGCTACCATGCTATCCTTCACCGCAGATAAAAAAAGTTACAAGGTAGGCGAAACGGCTACGCTTACTATACCTACCGGCAACGAGGGCCGGACCTTAATCAGCTTTGAAAATGGCAGTAAGATTATCAAATCATTGTGGATTGATACTTATAAAGGGCAAACCCAGTATAAATTTAAGGTGGAGAGTAGCATGGCGCCTAATGTGTTCATTAACGTAACGCTGCTGCAGCACCACTCGCAAACGGCCAATGACTTGCCGATACGCATGTATGGCGCTATCCCGCTGCAGGTGAATAACCCGGCAACGGTATTGAAGCCGGTAATCAGTATGCCGGCGGAGATCAGGCCCGAAACAGCATCAGGCATTACCGTTGCTGAAGCATCCGGCAGGGAAATGACTTATACTATAGCTTTAGTAGATGAGGGTCTGCTCGATTTAACCAATTTTAAAACGCCCGACCCGCACGAGGCCTTTTATGCACGCGAAGCATTAGGCGTAAAAACCTGGGATTTATTTGACCAGGTGATTGGTGCCTATGGCGGCGGCTTAGAGCGTATATTAAGTATTGGCGGCGACCAGGCGCTGAACAACAATAAAAATGTTTCTGTAAACCGCTTTAAGCCGGTAGTAAAGTTTCTGGGGCCATTCCGTTTGGCTCAGGGCGAACACCAGACGCATCACTTTACATTGCCGCAGTACATCGGCTCAGTACGGGTAATGATCATTGCCGGGCACAATGGCGGCTATGGCTTTGCCGAAAAGGCTGTAGCTGTAAAAAAACCGCTCATGCTGCTGGCAACGCTGCCGCGGGTTTTAGGTCCCGGCGAAAAGTTTAAGCTGCCGGTTACGGTGTTTGCAATGGATAAAAACATTAAAACGGTTAACGTGCAAATTAAGTCGAATGCCTTTACCACGGGCATTACTCAAAAAACGCTCACCTTTGCCGCTCTCGGTGATCAGCTGGCTGCGTTCGATCTGGATGTGAAGGATTTTGTGGGCGTGGGTAAGGTAAGCATTATTGCCGGCAGCGGGCGCGAAACTGCGGCTGATGATGTGGAACTAAGTATCCGCAATCCAAATCCTCCCGTTACTAAAATTATAGAAAAAGAGCTAAGGCCGGGCGAAACGTTTACTGCCGCTTATACGCCTGTTGGCATAAACGGTACAAACAAGGCATCGCTGGAAGTATCATCAATTCCGGCTATCAATTTGTCAAAGCGGTTAAGTTATCTGATAGATTATCCGCACGGCTGCATTGAGCAGGTGACCTCCTCAGCCTTTCCGCAATTGTATTTGAATCAGCTTACGGATTTGTCGGCGAGGCAAAAGGCAGAAAGTGAGCGGAACATTAAGTCAGCACTAACCAGGCTAACCGGCTTTACGGCACAGGGCGGCGGGTTCAGTTACTGGCCGGGCGAACGCGAGGCTGATGAATGGGGCACCAACTACGCCGGGCACTTTATGTTAGCGGCGCAAGGCAGAGGTTATACACTGCCTGTTGGCGTACTGGATGCCTGGAAGCGCTATCAGAAGCAAAAGGCGCTTAACTGGGCGCCCGACAGCCGCAGCTTTTATGGGGCAGATTTAATACAGGCTTACCGCCTTTACCTGCTGGCCCTGGCCCGCGTGCCTGAGCTGGGCGCCATGAACAGGCTTAAAGAGTTTAAATATTTAAGTGCAGAAGCCAAATGGCGACTGGCTGCTGCCTATAAGGTTGCCGGCCAGCCCGAAACCGGCTTGCAGATGATTGCCGGTTTGCCTCTAAATGTTAAACCCTATAACCAGCTTTATGGCACTTATGGCTCCGACCTGCGGGACGAGGCCATGATTTTAGAAACCCTGATTTTATTGGGCCAGCATCAAAAAGCATCCGTTATGCTGAATACCGTAGCGGCCCATCTGTCACAAAATGACTGGTACAGCACGCAAACCACAGCCTATGCATTGCTGGCGGTTGCAGAGTACTGCGGGCAGAATAAATCGGGCAGCAAGCTTCAGTTTAATTACCAGGCGGATAAGGCCCCGGCTGATGTAAATTCACTATCCTATCTGTGGCAAATACCGCTAACCGCTAATGGCGGCAAAGCGGTTATTAGAAACAAGGGTGCCAACCTGCTATATATCAGGTTAATACAGCAGGGTCAGCCTGCTCCCGGGCAGGAGCTGGCGCATACCAGCAACCCGGATGTGTTGCAGCTAAGCGTTGATTACTACACACTAAAAGGTAAACCTATTGATGTAAGCAGCTTAAAGCAGGGAACTGATTTTGTAGCGCAGGTTACCCTCAAAAATCCCGGGCATCGCGGGCGGTATGATAACATGGCGCTTACACAGGTGTTTCCTTCCGGCTGGGAAATATTAAATACCCGGATGCTGAACAACGATGAGGTATTCAAATCTTCGCCATCCGATTACCGCGACATTCGCGACGACCGCGTGAATACTTACTTCAGCCTGGCCGAAAGGCAAACGGTTACCTATTATGTAATGCTGAATGCAGCTTATACAGGGCGTTATTACCTGCCGGCTACCTACTGCGAGGCGATGTACAACGCTTCTATCAATGCTTTGGAGAAAGGAAGATGGGTAGAGGTTGGCAGCCAGATTTTGCCCAAGCCTCGTGGTAAGGAAAGCGCCTTGAGTAAATAGCTGATGCGCATTGCCAAAACAATAGCATTACTAAGAAAGCCTCTCTGGTGGGGAGGGTTAATTGGCATATTGCTGCTTTTTTGGTTTTGCCTGCCCGGGCGCTTGTTTAACAGCCCTACCTCATATATTATTGATGATGAGCATGGGCAGCTTTTGGGCGCTTCCATTGCGGCCGACGGGCAATGGCGCTTCCCTTATGATGCCAGAGTGCCCGAAAAGTTTAAGCAGTGCATTATCGCCTTTGAGGATAAACGCTTTGAACAGCATCCGGGTATAGATGTGCTGGCCTTTGGCCGCGCCATCGGGCAAAATATCCGGGCAAAGCATGTGATCAGCGGCGGCAGTACGCTTACCATGCAGGTGGTACGCCTGGCCACCCGCCATCATCGTAATTTATGGAATAAGCTGCTGGAGCTGGTGCAGGCGCTGCGTTTGGAACTAACTTACACCAAAGCAGAGATATTAGCCTTATATGCCAGTAATGCTCCGTTTGGCAGTAATATAGTGGGCTTGGATGCTGCCTCATGGCGATATTTCGGGCGAAGCCCTGCGCAGCTATCCTGGGGAGAGATGGCGGCTATGGCGGTGCTGCCAAATTCCCCGTCACTGGTGCACCCCGGTAAAAACAGAAAAATATTACTGCAAAAACGGAATCTGCTACTGAGCAGATTAAATCAGGAAGGCATCATTGATAACAGCACCGCCTATTTGGCTAAACTGGAGCCGATGCCGGACAAACCTGTTCCCTTGCCCCAGGCAGCTCCGCATTTGCTGGAACGGTTTAAAAATGATTATAAGGCCGGTAACCATGATAGCAGCACCCGAATAACCACCACTATTGATGCCGGGCTGCAGCAGCAGGTAAATGATATTATTGAGCGGCACCATTTACTGCTTAAAGCTAATCATATCAACAATATTGCTGCACTGGTTTTGAAGGTGGAAAGCGGCGAGGCGCTGGCCTATGCTGGCAACGTTTATCATCCTGATGATCCGCAGCTGGAAAGCAGCGTTGATGTAATTAACGCGCCGCGTAGTCCGGGCAGTACATTAAAGCCCTTGCTCTATGCCTCCATGCTGCATGATGGCCTGCTGCTGCCGAACAGCCTGGTTCAGGACATACCCACGCAGATTGCCGGTTACCACCCGGAGAACTTTGATTTGGGCTATGATGGCGCAGTGCCGGCTTCCAAAGCGTTATCGCGTTCTTTGAATGTGCCTGCCGTAAAGATGCTGCAAAAATATAAATACGAACGCTTTTACGATTTTTTAAAAAAGGCAGGCATCACCACTTTAAAGCAACCTGCAGATTACTACGGCCTATCACTGATTTTGGGCGGCGGAGAAAACACCTTGTGGGAACTAACGGGCGCCTATGCAGATATGGCCCGGGTGCTTACTCACTATACAGCCTACCACGGCAGGTACAACCCGGCTGATTTTCACTCACCGGTTTACCGGCATAATATTACGGAGCATCCAAAGTTTGAAAAAGCGGGGTTGCTGGATGCCGGCTCCATTTATTATACATTAGAGGCAATGGAGGAAGTAATGCGGCCGGGCGAAGAAATGCTGTGGCATCAGTTTGGCTCAACGCAGCGTATTGCCTGGAAAACAGGTACCAGCTTCGGTTTCCGGGACGGCTGGGCCATTGGCATAACACCCGAATTTGTAGTGGGCGTATGGGTAGGCAACACTACAGGTGAGGGCCGGCCCGATTTAACCGGGATTAATACCGCAGCACCTGTACTGTTTGAAATTTTCAGGCAACTGCCGGTAACGCGCAACTGGTTTGAAATGCCTGCAGGCGATATGGTGAAGATATCCGTGTGCCATGAAAGCGGTTTCCGGGCAGGCGAATATTGTGATGATACTGAAGATATGTGGGTTCCTGCGGGCGGCCTTAAATCGCCGGTATGCCCTTATCACCAGCTGATTCACCTGGATCACAGCAGGCAATGGCAGGTAAATACCGATTGTGTACCGCCCGACCAGCTGGTAAGCCGAAACTGGTTTGTACTGCCGCCGGCAATGGAGTTTTATTATAAAACAAAAAATTATCAGTACAGGATATTGCCGCCATTCAGGGCCGATTGTGCATCTGCGGAGCCGTTAGCGCCCATGGAAGTGATTTACCCCAAGGAGGGAGCCAGAATTTATATTCCTGTGCAGGCCGACGGGCAGCGGGGCCGGATGATCTGTACGATAGCCCATCGCCAGGCTGGCGCCAGAGTTTTCTGGCACCTGGATGATGAATATGCCGGCGCTACGCGTGATTATCATCAGCTGGCATTAAATCCGTCTGCCGGCCAGCATAAATTAACGCTGGTAGATGATAAGGGAAACACTACACAAGTGAATTTCCTGGTGTTAGATAAAGGTAAAAAGTGAGCGATTGAATGTATCCTCCGGGTACACTTTCATCAGAATGAAATAAGATATTTTAAATTATTCTGCTGCAATATGTTTGGCTGATAATTTAACAGCCAGTTTATTCTGTTTCTTTTCCTCGTCGCCCAGAATAATACCCCAGGGTTTCAGGCTGTCCACGCGGTCAAAAATTATCTTTAATACGGCAATAACCGGAATTGACAGGAACATGCCGGGTATGCCCCAAACCATCTCGCCGATGATAACCCCTAAAACTGTAATTAAAGCATTTATGCGCACTTTTGAACCAACTACCAGCGGCAGCAGCACATTGCTGTCGGTAAGGTGGGTAAGCACCAGGGTAATAATTACCAGCAGAACTTTGCTGGTAACCGTTGCCGTGGCAAAAGTAATCAGGGTGCTGATAACCAACGCCGTAAAAATGCCCACATACGGTACTACGTTGAATAAACCGGTAATGAGCCCCAGCAGCACCGCATACTTAATGCCCAGTATTAAAAATACGGTACATACTACTGCCGCCACGATAACCATTTCGGTAAGCAGCCCGACGATATATTTACGGATGATGGACTGTACCTGCTCAACAATGTCATTAACTGCATGAGCATTTTCATCTAAAAATACCGAAATCAGGAACTTTTTGATTAGTCCCCGGTAAACAAGGAACAGAAAGGTATAAATAAAGGTAAATACAAAAAACAACAGTAAAGAGGACAGGGAAAGTAATGTGGCACTGATAATTGCCGTGCCCGACGCTACAATTTTACTGGTAGCATTGTGCACATAGGTTACCTGCTTTTGCTGGTCGATATGGAAAGTGGTGCTCACCCAATCTTGCACGCTTTGCAATGATTGACTCAGCTGCGCCTGAAATTGCGGCCAGTCATTAGCCAGATTGGATATTTGTGAACCGATAGTATATAATACCAAGCCAATGCAGGTTAAAAAGGTAAGCACTGACAGCATACAGGCAGCGCTTCGCGGCAGCTTAACCTTGTTTTCCAAAAATTGTGCAAAGGGCAGCATCAGAATGGAGAAAAGGCATGAAAAAACCAGCGGAGATAAAATTTCCTTGCCCTTTATTATAATAAAGGTGAGGGCAATAAGGCTGAATAAAACTTTGGCCAGCTTATTATAAAATGGCGTACTATTGCTCTTTACCGGATTAGTTTCCATAAATTAACCTGCAAACTTATATAACAGTTAGTTTTTGCCTCTGAATAAAGACAACACCCAGATAATAATTGCTATTACAACCACAACTGCAATAATGCCTACTGCGGCACCGGCTTTAAATATGCCGCCAATGGCCGCACAGCTATTTAATATAACCATTATTGCAAGCAGCAGGGAAGGGATGTAAATTTTCTTCATATCAGTAAATTGATTTATTGTCAGATAACAGTCAATTCAACTGTAATATGAGGTAATTGTTTGCCTTAATTAAATATACATAGGACAGCACAAGCAATGCTGAAAAAAAAGCAGAATATATAACAGGCAAATAGTAATATGAAGCCTGCTACCATGAGAGTTTCAGAGGGTTGTTAAAGCAATAAATTTTAAGCAGCTTTCAGATTTATTTTTTTCGGTCGCCTGCCATTGCCTCAACTACATTGCCAGGGTACTCGGGTGTTAATTGGCTTACGATATTTAACTGTTGTAGTTCTTTGTCAGAAAATTTTATTTCAATTGCCCTAACGTTACTTTCCAGCTGACTTAGCTTGTTTGCCCCGATAATAACACTGGTAACAACCGGCTGGTGCAGCAGCCATGCCAAAGCAAGTTCGGCAACGCTGGTGCCTTTACTTTCAGCCATTGGGTGCAATACATCTAAAATAGTAAATGCCTTATTAATGAGTGCCGGCTGCAGGTTGAAACCAGCCAGCCTTCCTTTATTTTGTTCAGCATCCTGCCTGGTGTATTTGCCGCTGAGCAAACCGCCGTAGAGCGGGCTCCAAACCATTAGGCCCACCTGCTGGTCCTGAAGCAGGGGTATTAATTCTCTTTCCGCATCACGCGAGGCAAGAGAATATTGCGCCTGCAATGATTCAAATCTTTCCTTATGCTCATACTTCGAGTAACCCAATGCTTTCATTAAGTGCCATGCAGCTATGTTACTGGCGCCGATATAACGTACTTTGCCACTGCGTACTAAATCATCAAGTATTTTTAAAGTTTCCTCAATGGGCGTTGCGGGGTCAGAACTATGAATCTGATACAAATCTATATAATCAGTTTTGAGCCGCTTTAAACTTTCCTCCACCTGCGTCAACAGGTGTTTTCGGGATAAACCCCTGTCATTCGGGCCGGCACCCATACCGCCACGCACTTTTGTGGCTAATATTAGGTCATCCCGCTTGATGTTTAAATTTTGAATCGACCGGCCAATCATTTCTTCAGACATCCCGGCGGAATATACATTGGCAGTGTCGATGAAATTTATTCCGGCATCAACCGCAAATCCGATTTGTTCGTCAGCGGCTTGCTGATCAAGACTGCCCATTACTTTAAAATATCCCTTACCGCCAAAATTCATAGTGCCAAGGCACAAGGCAGATACTTTTAAGCCGGTGTTGCCTAATAAATTGTAATTCATAATTTTTGTGCTTAACAGATCAGCACAAAACCTCACCTGAATTTCAAGGTAAGTCTTTGTGCTGATAAATGGATTTATTAGATGAATATTATTGATGCACAGCCTGCATCTGACCTTCATTATACCGGTCGCCGTTAGCGGCGCCTACCGGTAAAACAGATTCCAGATGAGATTTTTCCTCCGGCGTAAGTACAATGTCAGCGGCTGCAGCATTTTCCTCAATGTATTTTATGCGCTTGGTGCCGGGTATAGGCACTATGCCGTTACTTATTACCCAGGCTATCGCTAACTGAGTAGCCGTAATGCCTTTACCGGCAGCCATTGTTTTGATCTGCTCAACCAAATCTAAGTTCCGGTAAAAGTTTTCGCCCTGATAGCGCGGAATTGATCTGCGGAAGTCATTCTCCGGAAAATCATCCGGCGTTTTAATTTCTCCGGTAATAAAGCCGCGGCTAACCGGTGAGTAGGCTACAAAGCCTATACCTAATTCGTTAAGCGTATCCAAAACTCCGTTAGCTTCAGGCTCACGCTCGAATAAGGAATATTCAGTTTGTACGGCGGTAACAGGATGAACTTTGTGTGCCTTACGGATAGTTGCTGCCGAAACTTCGGATAAGCCAATATACTTTACTTTGCCTGCTTTTACCAGTTCGGCCATGGCGCCTACTGTTTCTTCAATTGGTGTATTGGGGTCAAGGCGGTGCATATAGTATAAATCTATATAGTCAGTACCCAGGTTCTTGAGGGAGCGGTCAACAGCTTTATGTATGTATGCCGGGCTGCCGTTAAAAGCCCAGGTAAGCTGCTCGTTATCATCAATTTCATAGCCAAACTTGGTGGCAACAATATATTTTTCGCGGTTGCCGCTGATGGCTTTGGCTACAAGGCGTTCATTGAGCATCGGGCCATATAAATCGGCCGTGTCAAGAAAATTGATGCCCAGTTCCAGCGCCCTGTGAATGGTAGCTATGGATTCTTGTTCGTTAGCTTTTCCATAGATGTCGCCGCCTGCTATGGTAGTCATGCCCATGCAGCCCAAACCTTCTAAGGGCACTTCGAGGCCCTGCGCTCCTAATTTCGTTGTTTTCATAATTTTATAAGATGTGTTTTTATTATATTACAAGGTAGCCATATCAATTACAAAGCGATAATGTACATCGCCTTTCACCATGCGGTCAAAGGCAGCATTAATATCCTTGATATCAATCAGTTCAATGTCTGCAACAATATTATGCTCGGCGCAAAAATCCAGCATCTCTTGGGTTTGCGGCAGGCCGCCCGCACCTGAGCCGGCAATGCTCTTATTACCTGCCAGCAGTGAAAAGGCAGGCACCTGGTAAGGCTCGCTGGGTACACCTACACAAATATGTACTCCATTGGTTTTCAGCAGGGACAGATACAGGTTAACATCATGCCTGGCAGAAACTGTATCCAGGATAAAATCGAATGAACTTTTCACAGCGGCCAGTTGCTCAGGATCGGTGGTTACCACAAAATGCTGGGCGCCTAATTTTTTTGCATCTTCTCTTTTTGATTCGGAAGTGCTCAATACAGTAACTTCAGCACCAAACGCCACGCCAAATTTTACTCCCATATGCCCTAAACCGCCCAATCCTACCACGGCCAGTTTGTGGCCCTTACCTACTTTCCGGTTGCGAAGCGGCGAATACGTGGTGATACCTGCGCAAAGCAGCGGGGCCACAGCAGCCAGATTCAATTTACCGGATATGTGATGCACAAAATCCTCATGAACTACAATGTTATTGGAAAAACCCCCGTAAGCGGGTAAGCCATCATGCCCCGTACTGTTGTAGGTTTGTACCGGGCTCACGGTACAAAACTGCTCGTACCCCTGTTCGCAGTTTACGCAGTGCCGGCAGGAGTCAACCATTACACCCACCCCTCCATGATCGCCGGTTTTAAACCGGGTTACATGGGCGCCGGTTTGCACTATGCGGCCCACAATCTCATGGCCGGGCACCATCGGAAACATACCCGGAGCCCAATCATTTCTAATCTGGTGCAGATCAGTATGGCACACGCCGCAATAGGCAATTTCTATCAGCACATCGTGCGGGCCAACCTCCCGGCGTTCAAAGCTCCAGGGTGCTAAATTTGTTTCGGCATTCTGAGCCGCATATCCTTTGGTTTGTATCATGGCCGTTTTAATATTTTATATAATCAAAGGTAACCATGGCAGTTTAGCGGTTAACTAAACATTTCAAAGGAATGATTATACTTTTCAAAGCGCCCGGCGGAATGCCATCGGGGTAGTTCCGGTGTGCTTTCTGAAGAATATATTAAAATAGGATGCATACTCGGCGCCCAGGCTGTAAGCAATTTCTGCTACGCTCCAGTCGGTATGCTTTAATAGCGATTTAGCTTCGGCCACCAGCTTTTCATTAATATGCGCCGTAGTTGATTTGCCTGTAATTTGCTGCACCGCAGCATTTAAGTGATTAACATGCACGGTTAGCTGTTCAGCATAATCACTTGCTTTTTTAAGCCTGAGTGCATGCCTGGGCGAATCAACCGGAAACTGCCTTTCCAGTAAGTTTAAAAATAATTGTGCAATGCGGGCAGCCGCGTTAGCCGGCGCGGCATAAGCTACAGCAGGCTGCATCTTAATAGCTTCATGCATAATGAGGTTAAGCTGGCTTCTGATCAAATCATACTTGTAAACATATTCACTATCAATCTCTTTCCGCATCCGGCTGAAAATACCGGTGAGGTAATTTTCCTGAGCGCTGTTAAGCAGATAAACCGGATTGCCGCCGGCTTTAAACAGGGTAGATTCCTGCAAACCCTCTATCCGGTTAGCCGCCTGCGAAAACTCATTGGTAAAAACGCAGAAATAACCTGAAGGGGGCGGCCCCTCCGTATCACCTACCCAGGAGTATGGTACCAGCGGACTTGTAAATACCAGTGCAGGCCGGTTAATTTCAACCTCGTGGCTGGCATAAAGCAAGTGGCTGCGGCCGGTGAGCACCAATGAAATTTTGTAAAAATCGCGCCGGTTGTAAGAGGCCAGCGTACAGTTACCCTCATTCATGGCCGATACCCTGAATTGTGCCGGCTCTGTTTGCGGCCTATTGAAATGAGTATCTGCCTTTAATAGCCTTTGTGCTTTTACCATATACAAAGTTAAACTTTTCAAAGAATATATAGCGGTTCATTTATAACGACAGGCAACAACTTTTGAGATAGCAGCATTGATAATCATTGGTTATGCCACAATTTTCACAACAATATAAACTATAACCTTCAGCAGTGGTTATTCAACTAAGTTTTAAGATACAAGCATTACACTAAAGAATAAGAAGATGATTACCAGGGCAAAATCTGCTGAATCAGCAGAAAGTGAAACTGAAAAGAAAGAGGAGCTGCATACCGAATCGCCTTTGAGTGAAAGGGATGAAATGAAACACGCTGAAGCAAAAACTGCCAGACAGCAGGAAAAGGCGACTGATATTAAAGTTACCGAAGGTAAAAAGGATGATAAATAGGCAGAGCTATTCATCGTTCCTGTAAATTAAATCAGGCGGGAAGAATTGCGTTCATTTTGCAAATTCGTTCCCGCCTGGTTAATAAAGTTTATTAATATGCGTATCTGACAAACGCTTCCATGGCAGCATATTCGGCTAAACCGAGCTGGTCGTACCAGCGGGCGGTTTCACTGTTGCGCTCTTCAGCACGTACCCAAAATTCCCGGGCATCGCCGCCGGCAAAAACTGGTCTGTCTTTTTGCGACTGATGCTTAAAGATGGCATCGCGCTTGCGCAAAACCTCCTGCGGAGAAAGCGGTACGGCCATTTCAATTTCGTAAGGTTCAAACTCATGCCAGGCACCGCGGTAAAGCCACATCCAGCAATCCTTTACCCATTCTTCGGTTTCTTTTAACCGCTGCAGTGCAGCCAGCACAATTTTAAAGCATACCAGATGCGTGCCATGCGGGTCGGCAAAGTCTCCGGCGCAAAACACCTGCTGTGGTTTTACTTGCTGCAGCAAATCAATGGTTAATTGTATATCGGCCTCGCCTATATCATTTTTCTGGGTTTTGCCGGTTTCATAAAACGGCAGCGCCATAAAATGGATATGATCATCCTGCAGGCCTGCGTAACGGGCGCCAGCTATAGCTTCTGTTTTACGGATAAATCCCTTTACATTGCGGATTTCCTGAGTATCAACTTCATTTGGCTGTTTCTGGCTGATAAAATTGCGCATATTGCTGTAAATGCTTTGAAGCTCTGATGTATCCTTGCCCAGGCTATTATCAAAATCAATACTGAACTCTACATAGCGAAGCACATCATCATCCCAAACAGCAGTATTGCCCGAAGTTTGATAGGCTACATGCACATCATGGCCCTGGTCAACCAGCCGGATAAATGTTCCGCCCATTGAAATTACATCATCATCAGGGTGAGGTGAAAATATAATTACTCTTTTTTTAGCAGGGCTGGCACGCTCAGGGCGTTCTGTGTCATCGGCATTTGGCTTGCCGCCCGGCCAGCCGGTAATGGTATGCTGTACCTTATTGAAAATATCAATATTAATGTTGTAAACCGGGCCCTGTTCAGTGGCCAGCTGTGCCATACCATGATTGTTGTAATCATCCTCCGTTAGTTTCAAAATGGGCTTCTTTACGGTGAATGCCAGCCATAACACTGCCTTCTTGCGCAGCTCTTTGGTCCAGGTGCAGTCCTTTACCAGCCAGGGAGTGTTAAAGCGCGTTAAACCTGAAGCAGCTTCCTGGTCGAGCACAAATTCCACATGATCTGATAGCTGAAGGTAAGTAGCCGGTACATCACCGGATATATCCCCTTCAACCGCCTTCTTGATAATCGGCGCCTTTTTGGCGCTCCAGGCCATCAGTATAATTTCCCTGGCTTTAAATATAGTGCCAATGCCCATAGTAATGGCTTTAGTCGGCACGTTTTGCTTGCCGCCAAAATCGCGGGCAGCATCACTGCGGGTCAGATCGTCCAGCGTGACCAAACGGGTGCCGGAGTTAGGCGCCGAGCCCGGCTCGTTAAAGCCAATATGGCCGGTACGGCCAATACCCAGTATCTGCAAATCAAGCCCGCCTAAATCCTCTATCCTGCGTTCATAATCCAGGCAAAAGGAGGCTACATCATCCAGCGCCAGCGTACCATCAGGAATATTGATATCAGCCCGGTCAATGTCTATATGATTAAACAGGTTTTCATTCATGAAGGTTACATAACTTTGTGCCGAATTTGGCTGCATCGGGTAATATTCATCCAGGTTAAAGGTGATTACATCCCTAAAGCTCAGTCCTTCTTCTCTGTGCAGGCGTACCAGTTCGCGGTACACTAAAACGGGGGTAACGCCGGTAGCCAGGCCTAATACAGTTTTTTGCCCGAGGCCCTGCTTTATTTTAATTAAGCCGGCTATGCGGTGCGCTACCTGTATGGAGGCAGCCTGCTGACTGGGATAAACGGTTACCGGTAGCTTTTCATACCGGGTTTCTTCCAGGAGATTTAATCTGGCCATAGTAACAAAAGTTATTTATTGTTTTTATAGTTGAATACTGATTGAGCGGGCTGATGCCGGTACAATACAAAGCAGGTAAAAATATTACCATGTTTAATAAACATGATGGCTGTTTTTTTAAGTAATGCTTCATATTATATTTTAAGCAGGCAACCCGGCAAGAATGAGGTAGAACAAGGCCTGACTTACTATTTAAAGGTGCGTTAAAATTTTACAATATTAAGATTTATATTTTCAGTTTTGAGGACAAATTTCAAATTATTGATAATTGCCTGCACAATTTGTTGAGGCTATTGAAGATAATAAACAAGCGCAGGCAGGCAAAACAATATTAAAAACATACACTTAACATAATTTAACAAATTATGCGAGGTTTAAAGACGGTTTTATTTCTATTTATTTCCAACACCTTCATGACGTTTGCCTGGTACGGGCATTTAAAATTTAAAGAATATTCCTGGGGTAAAAATATGGGGTTGTTTGCCGTTATCGTCATCAGCTGGGGGCTTGCTTTTTTTGAGTACCTGTTTCAGGTACCGGCCAACGAGGGTGGTTTTAAGCAGAATGGTGGCCCTTTTAATCTGGTGCAGCTCAAAACTATACAGGAAGCCATTACGCTGACTGTATTTATGTTATTTACTCTGCTTTTTTTCAAAACAGAAAAACTGGGGTGGAATCACCTTGCCGGGTTCGGGCTGATAGTGGCTGCCGTATTTGTAATATTTAAGAAGTGGTAACTGCCGGTTAGTTTCATTATTAAACAAAATTCAATCCTAGAAACTTCTGATTCAGTATCAGTTCATTGTTTACATTCAGCCATTTGTCTAACAGTGTAGCATATATATTTCTAAAATCTATCTCGTACTGCAGGTCGCCGTTCTGAAGGTTTGCCAAATCAGGTGCGTTATTATATATACCTGCCTTTTGCAGCTTCCCGCCAAAAATCATCACATTGTTGGCCGTGCCGTGATCAGTGCCATTGCTGGCATTTTGCTCCACCCGGCGGCCAAATTCAGAAAATGTCATTACCAGAGTGTCATCAAGTTTATTGGTTTGCTTCAGGTCTTTTATAAAGGAGGACACTGCATCAGCATAAATCTTCAATTGGCGGCCCTGCTGGTTTTGCTGCCCCGTATGGGTATCAAATCCGCTCAGTGATACATAATAAACGCGTGTCTGCAAACCAGAATTAATAAATTTTGATACATTTTTAAGTTGGTTCCCCAAGCCCGTATCAGGATATATGCCGGTTACATTGTATGTTTTTGAAGTTTTCTGTATATAATCTGCAGATGAATAAGTTTCGGCCATAGTTTTATATAAATATCCTAAATTACCCTCATTCAGGTTAGCTGTACTGTGATCATTCATCAGATCTTTAAAAAAAGGTTCGCGGGTGGTTTGATACAGCTTATTGGAATTTTGCACGGCAATGCCTTTTAATTTGTTGCCCTTTAAAGCCAGCGAGAGCGTATCGTCAACTTCAATGGCAGTATAGGGGAGTGAGGTATTCTGACAACTGGCATCAAGATAGCGGCCTATCCAGCCTGTGCTCAGAAACTGATTAGCGTTGCTGCCGGTTTGCCAGATGTCCATCGAGCGAAAATGTGAGCGGTCGGGATTGGGATAACCTACCGAATTAATGATGCTCATCCAGCCCTGGTCATACAGCTCCTTTAAGGCGCCCAGGTTGGGGTTGAATCCCTGCATATCATTAAGCTTGATAATGTCCGGCTGCTGCAGGGCAATACTGCTGCGTTTCTGGTAATAGATATCATTACCGTAAGGCACAATGGTGTTCAATCCGTCATTACCGCCCGAAAGCTGAATAATAACCAGGTTTTTATAACCGGTTAAATCATTTGCAGCCATAGCTTCGAACGGCTTTAAAAATGCAGGTATTAACAATGCGCCAGAGGCAAGGGCCGTATTTTTTAAAAAGTCTCTTCTTTTCATAATAAACAAAAATTAGCAAAGCTGGTACTCGGGCGTAGATGCAAGCTCAATTACCATAGCCTTAATATCGGGCGATTGGTTAACCTCATCAACAATATTCTGGTTCAGCCTGGGTTCCAGCATAAACTCAGCTACCTGCAGGCGCGGGGTATTCAGCGGGATAGCCTGCAGAAATCTGTTCCAGTCGGGCTGCGATTGTACTTTATTGATTACGTTTAGCTGCTGCTTGCGCTGCGAGGCCAGATAGGCTTCATCTTCAGGGCTGGCCTTACCCGCAAAATCAATGAAACCGGCGTTTAAAATAGTAGAAGGTATTTTCATGCGATACATAAGCGATGAACTGTCAATCCAGTTTCGCCCCCCTGCCCAGCCGGCTACGTTTGGCGGCCTGAACAATACCTGCCCCAGCGTACGCTGAAACTGAATCTGCACATCCGAATTCTGATAATCGATATAGAACTGCCGGTTTAAGCCTACCAGCAATTCTGCCGGCGATTTAATCAGGTTGCCGATATTCTTATCCTCATAAAACCAGTCGGACGTAAACAGGTATTCTAAAAGCGGCTTTATTTCATAATTGCGGCTGTAAAAAACGTCTGCCATCTGGCTGATATGTATATCATCAGGCACTTCATTTACCAGGTATCTGTACAGCCTGGAGCTGACGTACTTTGCCGTTCGCTTATCAGCCAGAATAATATTCAGAATATCCTCGCCGCAAAAGTTAGCGGTTTGGCCTAAAAAGGTTTTCTCATTAGTATCATGAGCGCCGGGTTTAAAACGGTATTCACCTGTTTTGTTATCAAATGCCCAGCCGGTGAATGCCCGGGCCGACTCCTTAACATCCTGTTCGGTATAATGCCCTCGGCCCATGGTAAACAGCTCCATCAGCTCACGGGCAAAATTTTCGTTAGGATGACCCTTCTGATTTTGCTGATTGTTCAAAAATTGAAGCATGGCCGGCGTTTGCGATACCTGCAGCAATAATGTTTTAAAATTGCCCAGCGCATTTACGCGTTGTACATTATTCAGCTGCTGCTGATAGTATGCGTTACCTATATTACATGCAAAATGATTGTGCCAGAACAGCACCATCTTTTCGCGCAGCTGAGCGCTGGTCGTACTCATTTGTTTTATCCAGGCATTGTTCAGCGCCTTATCCTGCTGGTTGCGTTTTTCCTGCAGGGCTTTGCGTTCTGCATCCGGTAGTTCGGCACGTGGCTTTGCATCCAGGTTTTCGGTTATCACAGTGACAGGCTCAGCAACCTCTGAAGATTTGAAAAGATGTTTTACCGCTCTTTTAACCGACCAGTTTCCGCGGTCGTGCAAATCCTCAAACCGGATGCCGAAAGCAGCTCTTGCATATAAGTGTTTAATTTGCCTGGCATTATTCATAAGTTATTCTGATAGGGAATAGCAGCAAATAGGACTGCTGATTGATTTAAAGGTTTAATATCAACAATTCAGCTGATATTCATAATAGTCATTCTATAGCTTTATTTCATTGTAGCTGAGCATCCTTTTGCAGGAGTTGTACATTTGCGCTTATGATTTTCAGGCTGGATGAACGCTTAATTTTTCCGGATGCTGAGCTGGCCGAGCCAGACGGGCTGCTGGCAGTAGGCGGCGATTTAAGTACGGAGCGCTTACTGCTGGCCTACAGGCAGGGCATCTTTCCATGGTATAGTGAAGAGACGCCTGTTTTGTGGTACTCTCCGCATCAGCGTTTTGTAATTTATCCTGACGAATTAAAGATATCCAGGAGTATGCGGCAGGTATTGCGCTCGGGCCGCTTTACTGTTACGCTGAATCAGGCATTCGGGCAGGTAATCCGGGCTTGTGCCGCAGCGCCGCGCGAGGGGCAGGATGGTACCTGGATTACGGATGAAATGCAGCAAGCCTATATCAATCTGCACCGGGCGGGCCATGCCCATTCTTACGAGATATGGCAGCAAAACGAGCTGGCAGGTGGTTTATACGGCGTAGCTGTTGGTGACGTATTTTGCGGCGAAAGTATGTTCAGCAGGGTTAGCAATGCTTCTAAGGCCGCCCTGATAGCACTGGTGCAGAGCGGTGAATATAAATTGATAGACTGCCAGCTGCACACCGAACATTTGCAAAGCATGGGTGCCAGGCACATCAGCCGGAAAGAATATTTGCAGGTATTACAAAAAGCCGTTTGCTAAGTTTACCTTTGTGCATACATGCAGCCAACGGATAAGAAGGAAAGGATTATATTAGGCATTGACCCCGGCACAGCAGTAATGGGATACGGTTTAATTAAGGAAACCGGCTCGAAAATTGAACTGATTAGCCTGGGCATTGTGAAAATTGAAAAAACCGATGACCACATGCTGAAGCTGCAGCGGATTTTTGAAAAAACCCAGGCACTTATTGATAATTACCACCCGGACACATTAGCCATTGAAGCGCCTTTTTACGGTAAAAATATACAGGTAATGCTGAAGTTAGGCCGGGCACAGGGGGTAGCCATTGCAGCAGCTTTATCCCGCAATGTACCGGTGAATGAGTATTCGCCTCGCAAAATCAAGCAGGCTATTACCGGTAATGGTAATGCGACCAAGGAGCAGGTGGCAGCTATGCTGCAACGGCTGCTGAACTTTCAGGAAACGCCTGAATTTTTGGATGCCACTGATGGATTGGCTGTGGCCGTTTGCCATAGTTTTCAGAAAATAACTACCGGCAGGGGCAGTAAAATTACTTATTCCGGCTGGGAATCATTTGTAAAGGAAAATACCCGGCGGGTGGCTTCACCGCTCAAAATTAAAAAAGCTGAGTAGGGCTCTGTTCGCTCTGCCGTGTTGTTAAACACAAAATTAATAACTTAGCAGTTTTTCCATCAGCTCACTCAGCCGCGATTTTGCCAGAAACTGCTCCTCCAGTTGCCTATTCATGGGAATGGCAGTATCCAGACTGGCACAGCGCATAACAGGGCCATCCAGATACTCAAAGCAATGCTCAGTAATATGGGCTGCTATCTCTCCGCCAAAACCGCTGGTCAGGGTATCCTCATGCAGAATTAGTGCTTTGCTGGTTTTCTTTACGGTATTTTCTACCGCCGCCTTGTCCCAGGGCTGCAGGCTGCGTAAATCAATAATTTCTATAGAGTAGTGCAGGTTTTGCCGGGCATATTCCAGCGCCCAGTGTACGCCCAGGCCATAGGTAATAATGGAGGCCTGTGTGCCTTCTTCTACTACTTGAGCTTTGCCGATTTCAACTTCATAACTGCCATCAGGCACTTCACCGCTCAGGCTCCGGTATAAATACTTATGCTCAAAATACATTACCGGGTTCGGGTCATTAACAGCAGCCATCAGCAACCCTTTGGCATCAGCCGGAAAGGCCGGATATACCACTTTAAGTCCCGGCGTTTTGGTAAACCAGGCTTCATTGCTTTGAGAATGAAATGGCCCTGCCCCGGTGCCCGCACCTGTTGGCATCCTGATGACCACGTCTGCCTTTTGCCCCCAGCGGTAATGTGTTTTGGCGAGGTTATTCACCACCTGGTTAAAGCCGGAGCTTACAAAGTCGGCAAATTGCATTTCAACTACCGCCTTGTATCCGTTAATGGCCAGCCCTAAAGCTGCACCTACAATAGCCGATTCGCACAGTGGAGTATTACGGACGCGATCTAGGCCAAATTCTTCCGCAAAGCCTTCGGTTAATTTAAAGGCGCCGCCGTACTCAGCAATATCCTGTCCCATTATAATGAGCTTATCGTGCTGCCGCATACTTTGGCGCAGGCCGTCACTAATGGCATCAATAAATCGCTTTTCCGTAAGGGTGGCAGTAGCCGGGTAGGTAGCCGGCTCGGCAGCTGCATACATATCCTGCAGTTCAGCAGTTACATCAGTATGTAATTCGGGGGAGGCAAAGGCTTTTTCCAGTTCCGCCTCAATCATCTCTGTTAGTTCATTATGGATGTATTTTGGCCATCCGGGGCGTATCACCGAATTTTCAATCAGGTAGCTTTCAAAATTAGCTATCGGGTCTCTTTCCTGCCATAGCGCTAACGTTTCCGGAGGCACATATTTAGTACCGGAGGCTTCTTCATGGCCGCGCATCCGGAAAGTGAGGCACTCAACCAGCACCGGCCTGGGTGCCTGGCGCAGATCGGCAGCCAGCCGCTTGATGGTATGATAGATCTCTAAAAAATTATTGCCATCAACCTGGATACCCTCCATGCCATAACCGACGGCCTTATCTACAATAGCCTTGCATTTAAACTGTTCGCGGATAGGGGTTGATAGCGCATAACCGTTATTTTCTACTAAAAAGATAACGGGTAAATTCCACACGGCGGCTACATTCAGCGCTTCATGAAAATCGCCCTCGCTGGTAGCGCCCTCACCAGTAAAGGCCAGCGTAACCTTTTTGCGTTTGCTCAGCACATCCGCCAGGGCAATGCCATTGGCTACCGCTAATTGCGGACCTAAGTGAGAAATCATGCCGATAATGTGGAACTCCTGCGTACCAAAATGAAAAGAGCGGTCACGCCCCTTGGTAAAGCCCAAAGGCTTGCCCTCCCATTGTGCCACAAGCCGGGATAAGGGCATATTGCGGGCCGTAAAAACACCTAAATTACGATGCATAGGCAGTATGTATTCATCTGCCTGCAGGGCCAGGGCGCTGCCTACCGCAATAGCTTCCTGCCCGATGCCTGAAAACCATTTACCGATGCGCCCCTGGCGCAGCAGTACCAGCATTTTTTCTTCAACCAAACGGGGCCACAATAATGTTTTGTAGAAGTTAATCAGCTTGTTGTTATCCAACTCTCCCCGGTTAAAAGTCATATAGTTCAGATCTGGATTTTCAGCGTTTTTCAGAAACCGGAATTTTCAAAATTTGAATGTTTATAAGTTTATGCCCTTCCTGGAATGCAAATGAATAGAATGAGTAAGTCAATAAAAGTATTTCGTGCCGCAAAACAATCACCCCATCAGGTAATTGCCGCTACTCGCTACTCGCTACTCGCTACTCGCTACTCGCTACTCGCTACTCGCTACTTCTCCCAATCATCAATTTTCGAATGTATAAAATCCATATCCAGTTTATGTAAATCAAATTGAGGCTTAACTACGTATCTAAGCTGAACCAAGCCGCTCGAATAGGTTTCAGTGCCAGTATGCATTAAATCAGTGCGCTGGCCGGGATGATAAAAAAGCGGTTTGCCACTGCCCAAAATTACCGGATGCACGGATAACATAAAATCACTGATCAAACCCGCTGCCATAAAGCTGGCAATTACGCTGGCGCCGCCAAATAACCAGATATCCCCTGCATTATCCTGTTTGGTAATGTCTTTAACTGTTTGCTCAAAATCAGCTTTGGATACAATTTCTACGTCTTCATGCTGAACGGGTGTGAGGGTATCTGAAAAAACAAATTTCTTTACACCCGGAAACGGGTTATCATCGGCGCTTGCTAATAACTCATAGCTTTTCCGGCCCAAAAAAATGGTATCTATACTTCCGAAAAATTCAGTCATGCCATAATCCTGGTCGGTAAAACACCAGTCGTACTCGCTGCCCTGCGGCCCTTCAATAAAGCCATCAAGGCTTACTGCTATGTTTAATATAACTTTACGCATTTTTACAATTCCATTTTATGCTCATCCTGCCACTGCTGTGCAAATGATTTTTCGGCGGCCTTCGGCATGTTGCGATAATGCCCCCAGGTTCTTCTAAAGAACAGATTTAAAAAGAAGTTTTTAAAATTGCCCCCAAACAAGTCAGTACGCTTGCGGCTCAGCATCATTCTTTTCCAGATAGCCCATCCCCACTTCTCCTTACGGGTTACCATCTGCTCCTTTACAGCATCGCGCCGGTTAAGGAGCAGCATTTTATGCAAGTCAATTTTTACCGGGCAAACCTCTGTACACCGGCCGCACAGGGTTGATGCATAACTCAGGTGCTTAAATTCTTCCATACCACGCATGTGCGGGGTGATGATAGAACCTATAGGGCCGGCGTATGTAGTATTGTAGGCGTGGCCGCCAATATTCTGATAAACCGGACAAACATTAAGGCAGGCGCCGCAACGGATGCAATATAAACCCTGCCGCTGCTCCTTTTGTGCCAGCAGATTAGTACGGCCGTTATCCAGCAGGATAACATACATTTCGCGCGGACCATCGGGCTCGTTAAGCTGACGGGGGCCGCTGAGTATGGTATTGTAAACGGTTAAGTTCTGCCCGGTGCCATGCGTAGAAAGCATTGGCCAGAACAAATCCAGATCGGCTATGGATGGGATAATCTTCTCAATCCCCGCAATTGCAATATGAATTTTAGGAAAGGTGGTTGTCAGCCTCGAATTGCCTTCGTTTTCGCTCAGGGCAATGCTGCCGGTATCGGCTATCAGAAAATTGGCGCCGGTAATGCCCACATCGGCCTGTAAATATTTTTCGCGCAGCAGTTCACGGGCTTTCATGGTTAACTGCTCCGGGGTGGCATCTACCGGTGTGCCAAAGCGCTCGTTAAATAGCCTGGCAATGTCATCCTTAGAAAGGTGCATAGCGGGCGTAACAATGTGATAGGGTTTCTGCCCCAGCAGCTGCACAATGTATTCTCCCAGGTCTGTTTCCAGTGATTCAATGCCGCTGGCTTCTAAAAATTCATTAAGCTGAATTTCCTCGGTCACCATAGTTTTCGACTTAACCACCTTTTGAGCGCCCGAACGCTGAATGATGTTCAGGATTTCCCTGTTAGCCTCCTCGGCATCATTGGCCCAGATAACTTTTCCGCCCCTGCGCTGAAAATTAGCTTCAAAGTCGGGCAGGAATTTGTCCAGGTTTTCCATAACCCGCCATTTGAGCACGTGGCCTTTCCGTTTGGCATTTTCAAGGTTGATGAGGCGCGACAAGCCTTTATCAACCGCTGCATCATACTTGCCAATATTATAATTTAGTATTTTGCGATGACCCAGGTCAAAAGCCTTCTCTTCTGAATCAGTTAAAAATTGTTCGGCCGTAGCACCCATAAAAGCGAATATATGATTTATGTTTTAACTGATAACATAACGGCAGCCATAAAATATTCTGTTAAGATGAGGTATAAAAAGTAAAGGGAGCTTATGCTTGCGTTTAACAAGGCAGCAGTCTGCAAACCCAATGGATAGAATATGCAGATTACCGCCTCAGTATATTTAAAGAAATAAAGCCTGATTAAGCCTTCATTAAATCATCGTGCTTTTGCAGTTTGCGTTTTTCTACCAAGCCGGCTACAATAATGCTTACCTC
>CAXTAP010000004.1:0-25381 GCA_964241965.1 uncultured Mucilaginibacter sp. | reverse complement strand
GACATCTCGGTTTCAATGCCCTGAGTTTTATCCTTCAATGCCTTTATAATCTTATTCTCTTCCATTGATGCAAACAAAAATACCATTCCTGTTAACTTAAGAATGGTATATGCAATTAAATTTTTCTAATATGATACTTACGACACGACCAGCTCAAAGGTTTCCATAAACTTAGTGGTAAAGTTGCCGGCCCTGAAGTTAGGGTCGTGCAGCAGCTGTAAATGAAACGGGATGGTAGTTTTTACGCCCTCAATCATAAATTCGCTCAGGGCGCGTTCCATAGTGTTTAACGCTTCTTCGCGGGTTTGAGCCACACAGATCAGCTTGGCAATCATAGAATCATAATTAGGCGGAATTACATAGCCGGCATACACATGGGTATCCACACGTACTCCATGCCCGCCCGGTGAGTGGAAATTGGTAATCTTCCCGGGCGAGGGACGAAACCCGTTAAACGGGTCTTCGGCGTTAATGCGGCATTCAATAGCGTGCATGGTAGGCTCATAATTTTTACCGGAAATGGGAATGCCCGCCGCTACCTTAATCTGCTCTTTGATCAGATCGAAATTAATAACTTCTTCCGTAACCGGATGCTCTACCTGTATCCGGGTGTTCATTTCCATAAAATAGAAATTGCGGTGCTTATCTACCAAAAACTCAATAGTACCCGCACCTTCATATCTGACCGCTTTGGCGCCTTTAACGGCTGCATCACCCATTTGCCTGCGCAGCTTATCCGTCATGAACGGGGAGGGTGATTCTTCAACCAGCTTTTGATGGCGGCGCTGTATAGAACAGTCGCGCTCAGAGAGGTGTGAAACCTTACCATATTGATCGCCCACCACCTGTATTTCAATATGGCGCGGGTCTTCTACATATTTTTCAAGATAAATGCCATCATTGCCAAAGGCAGCGCCTGCTTCGGCACGTGCCGAATCCCAGGCGGGTTCAAACTCAGCATCCTTCCATACAATGCGCATTCCCCGGCCGCCGCCGCCGGCAGTAGCTTTCAGAATGATAGGGTAACCAATTTTATTGGCAATCTGTATGCCTTCCTTTACATCATGCAATAAACCTTCCGAACCCGGAATGGTAGGCACGCCTGCCTTCTTCATGGTTGCCTTGGCTGAGGCCTTATCGCCCATGGCATTGATCTGGTCAGCAGTGGCGCCTATAAATTTAATGCCATACTCAGCGCATATAGCCGAGAACTTCGCGTTTTCTGATAAAAAGCCGTAGCCCGGATGAATGGCATCTGCATTGGTAACTTCGGCAGCTGAAATAATATTGGGTATGTTCAGGTAAGAATCGCGGCTGGCAGGGGGGCCAATACAAACGGCCTCATCAGCAAAGCGTACATGCAGGCTGTCGCGGTCGGCGGTGGAATATACAGCCACCGTTTTGATGCCCATTTCCTTGCAGGTACGGATTATCCGCAGGGCAATTTCACCACGATTGGCAATAAGTACTTTTTTAAACATTTTGTTGGTTTTGAATTACATTGATTTTAAATGGATTACACTAAAAACAGGCAGGTGAAATACCAGATTTGTGCAATCAGTTATAATCTGTGCAATCAGTTACATAGGTTCAACTAAAAACAAAGGCTGATCATATTCTACCGGAGATGAATTTTCAACCAGCACTTTCACAATACGGCCTGATACTTCGGCTTCAATTTCATTAAACAGTTTCATGGCCTCAATAATACACAATACAGCACCTGCTTTTATTTCGTCGCCAACGTTCACAAATGAGGGCTTTTCCGGTGTGGCCGAACGGTAAAAAGTACCAATCATCGGCGACTTGATAGTAATGTATTTCGAACTGTCGTCGGCAGTGATGCTGGCAGCAGACGCTTCGGCAGAGGCAATGGCAGCCGGGGCATTAACCACCGGCGTTGGTACAGCTTGCGTCAGCGGCACAGCCGCCGGTAAGGTAGCATTAACCACTGTTTGTGCCTGGCCGGTTTTTATGGTGATTTTGAACTCATTTTGTTCAATTGATACTTCACTTACTCCCGCTTTTGACACAAAGCGTATTAAATCCTGAATTTGTTTAATATCCATGGGTAGGATGAAATTGGTTTTGGATTAAGATTTCTTAAAAAATCTAAGTTATAACAAATTAAAATAAAATTGTTGCTAAAATCAGTAAGCCCACTTTAAAAAGATGGAACCCCAGGTAAAACCGCCGCCAAAGGCTGCCAGCACCAGGTTATCGCCTTTTTTAAACTTACTTTCCCACTCCCATAAACACAGGGGAATGGTACCGTTGGTGGTATTGCCGTAACGGTCAATGTTAACAATCACCTTATCAGAGCTGATACCCATGCGGCTGGCTGTAGCATCAATAATGCGCCTGTTGGCCTGGTGCGGCACCAGCCAGGCAATATCATCAGAGCTTAGTTCGTTGCGCTTCATGATTTCGGCTGCCACTTCAGACATGTTGGTTACTGCAAACTTAAATACCATCTGGCCTTCCTGGTAAGCATAATGCTCCTGGGCATCAACCGTAGTATGGGTAGCCGGTTTTAATGAGCCGCCTGCTTTTTGATGCAGGTATGCCCTGCCCGAGCCATCGCTTTTTAATACAGCATCCATAATACCATACCCCTCGGTGTTTGGTTCCAGCAGGGCACAGCCGCCGCCATCGCCGAAAATAATACAGGTGGCCCGGTCCTGATAATTAATGATGGATGACATTTTATCGAACCCTACCACCAGCACCTTGGTATGTTTACCGCTTTCAATAAACTGAGCGCCGGTAGCCAGTCCAAACAAAAAGCCGGAACAGGCTGCCTGCAGATCATATCCCCACGCATTTACGGCGCCAACCTTATCGGCCAGTACGTTAGCCGTTGCCGGGAAGGGCATATCAGGCGTGGTGGTACAAAAAATAATGAGTTCTACTTCTCCGGCACTGATGCCGCGTTTTCTAAGCAGGGCGTTTACCGCAGGCACGGCCATATCAGAGGTAGCCAGCCCATCCCCTTTCAGCAGCCGGCGTTCTTTGATACCGGTACGTGAGGTAATCCATTCATCATTGGTATCAACCATTGTTTCCAGTTCCTGGTTAGTCAGCACATATTCGGGGACGTAACCCTGAACTGCGGTGATAGCAGCATGAATTTTACTCATTGATCGTGTTTATTTTACTGAAAAGCCTGCTTAATTTTTTCTACCAGTTTGCTTTCTACAATATCACGGGTGAGCAGCACCATATTTTTGATTGCCTTCGGGTTGGAGATGCCATGCCCCACCACTACAGGAGCGTTAATGCCCAAAATAGGGCTGCCGCCGTAAGCTTCATAATTAAAACGGTCGAAAAACTCATCCCTGAATCCTTTTTGCAGGGTAATTACATAAAATGATTCAGCAAGTTTAAGAATAACATTGCCGGTAAAGCCATCGCAAACGGCCACATCAGAGCCATCAGTAAACAAGTCCCGGCCTTCAATATTACCTACAAAGTTAAACAGCTTTGATTCTTTCATCAGGGCATAAGTGGCCTGCACAAGCAGATTACCCTTTTCCTCCTCTTCGCCGATATTCATTAAAGCTACCTTTGGCGATGGGAGGTGATAAATATGCTCGGCCAGCAGGCTGCCCAGCACGCCGAACTGCAGCATTACATCAGGCTTGCAATCGGCGTTGGCGCCAACATCCAGAATGATGCCCAGGCCTCCTTTAAGCTTAGGTACAATGGCCGTCATGGCAGGGCGTATAACACCGGGTATGGTTTTTACGCTGAACATAGCGCCCACCAGCATAGCCCCGGTATTACCGGCAGAGGCAAACCCATGCAGGGCACCTTCCTTCAGTAATTTATAACCTACGCTGATGCTGGAATTTGATTTTTGAACAATGGCCTTGGTAGGATGCTCGCTCATACCGATTACTTCGGTTGTGTGCACAAACTCAACCAAGTCGGAATTGAAACCCTGCTCCTGAAGGATAGGTGCAGCAATATTTTTATCGCCGATGAGCACAAGGTGCTGGCCGGGCGATAATTCCTTATAAGCTGAAATTGCTCCCAAAACAGTTGCCTGGGGAGCAAAATCACCGCCCATAATATCTAAGCCAATCTTCATTTCAGAAAATTATACTTAGGCTGTTGCGGCTTTTTCAATCAGTAATTTACCGTTGTAATATACATTGCCATCAACGGTGTAAGCGCGGTGAGGCAGGTGTACAGCTCCTGTAACTTTACAGGTAGTTAATGTTGGGGCTTCAGCCTTATAATGTGTTCTGCGTTTTGCGGTTCTCGATTTGGAAAACTTACGTTTCGGATTTGGCATAATTTCCTGTTATTAATTCATTTAATGTTTTTCAGCGCATCCCAGCGGGGGTCTGCACCGTTATTTTGTTCATCACCTGCTGATGACAGCTTATCCAGGCGGTCCAGCATTTCTCTATCACAGTAGGGCGTATTGCCTACATCATTGCAAACCGTACTGAATGGTACGGCAACGTTTATATACTCATAAATTAGCCCGGCAATACCAATTTCATGATCATTTTTGCTCAGGGTAATTATTTCCTCGTCCTCATCAATCTTCTCCTCGCTGAACTTGGCTATCTGCTGCTCCTGCAGGTCAACCGGCATCGGGTAAGCGGCCAGGCAGCGGTCACAGGTAAGGTCAATGGTGCCTTTAATGCGGAAGTTGAGAATAAGCATAGTTTCCTGCTTTTCCAGTTCCACATGGCATTGCACATCAGCCTTCTTCACCAGCGAATACTCGAACTCTTCAAAGAATGTATCAGTAATCGCATAGTCAAACTCATGTTTACCCAACTTTAGTCCGGTAAAAGGAATTGAATATTTTTTTAATGATTTCAATGAGCGTTAATTAGCCCGCAAATGTAGATAAAAATAACAATGTGAAAAAGTGTTTTTTTAAAATAGCCGAATGGTTACAAAGCTATATTTTGAGCCGGATGTTTATTTTTTCGAGTAAACCGGTAAGCCATATTACAAAGAAGGCGAACAGGATGCTTTTAATCAGTCCGCCCGTGCCCTGGCTGAAATATTCAGGATAGCCCAGGTTGGTCATCTGGTAAAGGGGATAAAACAAAAAAGGTACAATATAGCAGGTAAATGTATTGGTGCCCGCGGGTTCAATAATCTTAAACCAGTTGTACTTATGCTTTATATCAACAACGAATATAAATACACTATAGGCAATTATGCTGATAGCCGTGCAAATATATACCCACGAGGGCGTATCATGTGCCTTTGAGATTCCGCCTGCGGTATAGCGAACAATAAATCCTAAATTAAATAAGATGAGAGTTAGCAGCAGCAAAGCACCCCATAAAAGCCTCATCTCGTTATTTTGAACCAGGCGCTTGTATAATAAAGCCACCACAATGCCTGCCATGGTGAAAGCCTGCATAGCGCCGTTGCCGGCCAGCCACAAATCGGAGCGGAACCTGTTCATAAAGTCGAGCCAGCCCAGATGAAAATCCATGTTGAAGAACATAAAGAATATCCAGGCGCCAACTTGTATCCATAAATCGCCTTTTGAATAGTAATAGATGAGGCTGCATATCAGATAAGCCCAGCCGATAAGCCCAAGTATGCCCCACCAGCTGAAATGCAGCCCGGGCTGGCCGGGGTCTTTACTGGCATATATGGATGATAACACAATAAGCATGACCATGCCGGTGCCCTGAAACAGATATTTCATAAAGCTGCTGACTGCGCGATAATCCAGAAATAAAAAAAAGAAACTGAAAGTGACAAGGCTTTCCCACACTGTGAGCGGTAATGCTGCAGCATCTTCATTATAAGTTTCCATGTTGGCGTGAAAAAAACCAATAAGGATCAGGGCTGCCGAACGCTGTATAATATGAAGGGGGATGCTGCCATCCTGCTGTTTCTGCCGGTTTTGAAAGGCGAAAGGGATGGATAAGCCCACAATGAACAGAAATGCCGGAAAGATGGTATCGGCCAGGCCAAGCCCGTCAACGTTTTCGCCTGCATGCTTCAGCCAGAGAGGGGTTCGGGGGATGCCGTCCAGATCATTTACAAAAATCATCAGGAACATGGTAATTGCCCTGAAAGCATCAATAGACCTTACCCGGTCGAAAATTGAACTCATTAAAACAGGTAAATGTTAACAAAAATGAAATAACACAGTGTTTTAACGACGTTTGTTTGAAAACATTGTAATTAATTCAGCTGCGGCCTAATCCCGGTCGCGGCTGAATTTGGTGAAAGGAAGCGTATTTTCGTTCAGCATTATTGTTTCACGGCGGAGCTTTACAATGTGAACTGCTGTAAACAAGGCCTCCCGGAATGACACTTCCGAGGCCTTGTTTTTACCGGCAATATCATAAGCGGTGCCATGATCGGGCGAGGTGCGCACAAAGGTTAGCCCCGCCGTAAAGTTAACGCCCGACTCAAATGAAATCTGTTTAAAAGGTATCAGCCCCTGATCGTGATACATGGCCAGCACGGCATCAAACTGCATGTAGCCGCCATTGGCAAAAAAGCCGTCGGCAGGGTAGGGGCCAAAGGCCAGTATATCATTGGCCCGCGCTTCCTCCAGCGCTGGGGTAATGGTATCTTTCTCCTCGTTACCTATCAGGCCGTTATCGCCGGCATGAGGGTTAAGGCCCAGTACAGCAATTTTTGGCTTGCGTATCCAAAAATCCTGTTTCAGGCTGTTATTCATTAGTTTAAGCTTAGCTACAATTTTATCGGCTGTAATGCTCTGTGATACTTTTGCTATCGGGATATGGCCGGTTACCACACCGACACGCAGCGTGTCACTTACCAAAAACATCAGTACCTCGGCAGCGCCGTCTCGCTGCTGCAGGTACTCGGTATGGCCCGGAAAACTAAAGTTTTCATTCTGTATATTATCCTTGTTGATGGGGGCGGTTACCAGCGCATCAATGGCACCGCTTAGCAAATCGTTAGTGGCGCGTTCGAATGATAAAAAAGCATACTTGCCTCCTGTTTCATTGGCTGCGCCCGGCTCCAGCCTTACATCTTCTTCCCAGCAATGAATAATATTTGCCTTTTTCGGGTGTGCTTCGGATGGATGGGTAATAATACTAAAATTAAGTTCCTGAATATTGCAGGTACGGCGGTAGAAGGAAGCTACCTTAGTATGCCCGTAAACAATAGGTGTGCAGTAATCCAAAACCCGTCCATCAGCCAGCGTTTTAAGAATAACTTCTAACCCGATGCCATTTACATCGCCTATACTGATGCCTATTTTTAACTTCTCGCTCATAACTTAATAATTATACAGGTTCTTGCATTAATGGTGCTGTTTACCGGCTAAATGCATTTGATAATGAATTATTTGCAACAAAGCAATGCAATTGATAAGATTAATTATTATATGCTGTTGCTGCCATCCATTAATCAGCACAATTCAAAAAATAACACGCAAAGCACAAATATGATGTAATTTGCGCAAATAATAGTAAGCTGATGTCAGTAGTAAGGGCTAAAAAGCATTTAGGCCA
Organism: uncultured Mucilaginibacter sp.; assembly: GCA_964241965.1. Classification (GTDB taxonomy): domain Bacteria; phylum Bacteroidota; class Bacteroidia; order Sphingobacteriales; family Sphingobacteriaceae; genus Mucilaginibacter. Next base: position 17,894 of record CAXTAP010000004.1, on the reverse strand, counting down.
GCATTTTTTAACCGACAAGAATATTGCCGCCCGTATTGTGGACGGCCTGCGGCCAGCAGGCCGCTATGCGCAGGTACTGGAGGTAGGGCCGGGCATGGGTATCCTGTCTGATGTACTGCTGCAGCATCAGGAGTATCAAACCTATATGATTGATATTGATACAGAATCGTACAACTTCCTTCAAAAGAAATATCCTGAACTTGGTGAGCGTCTCATCAATGCTGATTTCCTGACGATGGATTTCCAGCAACTGTTTCAACGGCCCTTTGCCATCATTGGTAATTTTCCTTACAACATTTCCTCCCAAATATTATTTAAGGTGCTGGATAACCGGCAGCAGGTAACAGAGGTGGTAGGCATGTTTCAAAAGGAAGTAGCCGAACGCTGCACTGCAAAGGCAGGCAGCAAGGAGTACGGTATATTAAGCGTGTTTTTGCAGGCTTATTATGAGGTAGAGTATTTATTCACCGTAAAGGCCGGTTCCTTTAATCCGCCGCCCAAGGTGTTATCAGGCGTAATTCGTTTAACCCGTAATGAAGTAAAGGAGCTGGATTGCAACGAAAAGCTTTTCTGGCAGGTAGTAAAAGCCGGCTTTAACCAGCGGCGTAAAACTTTGCGCAATGCAGTATCCGGATTTATTAATAAAGAAAAAATGGGCAGCGAGCCTTTGCTGGAACTGCGGGCTGAGCGCCTTACCGTTGCCGATTTTGTTACGCTAACCAATAAAATAACCGCCAGCTTAAATACATGATTAACAAACTATTAATTGTTGACGACCTGCATCCGGTATTTATGGTGCAGGCCGAGGCAAAAGGCTACCTGTGCAGCTATCAGCCTGATATTACCAGGGAAGAGGCGCTGCAGATACTGCCGGGTTATACAGGGCTGGTCATTCGCTCCAAATTTCAGGTAAGCCGTGAGGTAATGGAAGCCGCGCCGCAGCTGCGCCTTATTGCCCGTGCAGGCGCCGGTATGGATAACATTGATGAAGAATACGCTTTGCAAAAAGGTATTGAACTGATCAATGCCCCTGAGGGTAACTCAGATGCAGTAGGCGAGCACGCAGTGGGTATGTTGCTGGCCCTGCGAAACAACATGGTGACAGCAGATGCCGAAGTACGGGCAGGCCAGTGGCAGCGGGAGGCCAACCGGGGCTATGAGCTTAAAGGCAAAACAATAGGTATTGTTGGCTATGGCCATATGGGGCAGAGCTTTGCCCGCAAGCTCAGCGGCTTTGAGGCAGAGGTGATTGCCTATGATAAGTATAAAACCGGTTTTTCTGACCGCTACGTCAGGGAGGTGAGCATGGAAGAGATTGTAAGGCACAGCGATGTGCTCAGCCTGCATGTGCCGCTTACAGCCGAAACCAACGGGCTGGTGAATGATGAATACCTATATCATTTCCGCAAACCAATATTCCTGATCAATACTTCACGCGGCAAGGTGGTGCAGGTAAAAGCTGTATTAAACGCCATTCAGCAGGGTAAAATATTAGGCGCCGGGCTTGATGTGCTGGAGATTGAAAAATTTCCGGCCCTGACCGGGCAGGAGTGGTTTGAGGCATTGCGGCAAAATAAAAAAGTGCTGCTCAGCCCGCATGTGGCAGGCTGGACGTTTGAATCGTACAGGAAAATCAGCGAGGTTATGGCCGCTAAATTAAAACCGGCGGAAGGATTGCCGTAGAAGATTGCAGCGGATGAATGCTTATAAATCAGCAATTAAAATATTTTCCGCTTATTAAATTTGGAGATTGAAATTTAAAACGCTTATCTTCGTTTTATTCCAAGCAAGACTATGATGGCCGGCGGCTGCATAGTCTTGTTTGCTTTTAACAACGTTACGTCCTGCATTGAAAAAAAGGCAGGGCGGTTTTTTTTAGCAATCAATTCAGTAAAACCGAATAAAATATCAGTGTTATGACAGAGGTAGCATACTATACCAGAGAGGGATTAGAAAAATTAAAAGAGGAGCTTCAGTATTTAAAAACAACAGGCCGGCAGCAAATATCAAATGCCATTGCCGAAGCGCGCGATAAAGGTGATCTGTCGGAAAATGCAGAGTATGATGCCGCCAAGGAAGCGCAGGGATTGCATGAAGGGAAAATAGCCAAGCTGGAAGCGGTACTGTCGAGCGCGCGGATTTTAGATGAATCAAAGATGGATACCTCTAAGGTGCTGGCCCTGTCAACCGTAAAAATCAGGAATGTAAAAAATGGCGCCGTAATGAGCTATCAGCTCGTATCAGAAAGTGAGGCCGATTTAAAGGGGGGCAAAATTTCAGTAACCTCGCCCATTGCCAAGGGTTTACTGGGAAAGAAGGTGGGTGAAAAGATAGAAATTATGGTTCCCGCAGGTAAAATGGAGTTTGAGATACTGGAAATCAGCAGATAACAAATTATTGGTTAAGTGTGCAGTTGAGGCCGCACACATAACAGCAGGCAATAGCATTCTTTAATCACTTATTTAATAAAATGACCATTTTTTCAAAAATAGCAGCCGGTGAAATACCTGCGCATAAGGTAGCGGAAAGCAATGATTACCTGGCTTTTTTAGAAATTAGCCCGCTGGCCGAAGGGCATGTGCTGGTAATACCCAAAGCAGAGGTTGATAACCTGTTTGATTTGGACGACGATGTTTATACCGGGCTGCAGCTGTTTGCCAAAATTGTGGCAGTAGCTATAAAAGAAGCTATTCCATGCAAAAAGGTAGGGGTAGCGGTAATAGGCCTGGAAGTGCCGCATGCACATATCCACCTGATACCGGTAAACCGCGTTGATGACATCAACTTTGCCCGCCCCAAGCTGACTTTTACCGATGAGCAACTGGCTGCTACGGCACTCAAAATAAAGCAGGCCATACGAAATGATTACGAAGAGCAGTAACGTTCAACCAAGCATTTCCACTTCGGCTACCGGGCTGAACAGATAAATCCGCCTGGTGGCTATTTCAATGCACTTAAAGCGTTTACGCAGTTTCTCCTCTTTACTGAAAATGCGGCCATCCTTTAATTTAAACAGTGTTTTTGCAGGCAGTTTTTCTACCGTAAGAACGTTTTGCACGGGTGCATCGTAGCTGCGCAGCGTACGGTACAGGTGTAAATCGGAACAGCTGGAGGCAGCCGGATTTTGCAGATATTTAATAATAGCCTGCTGAATATCTGCCGGAAATACCTGCTGCTCAAAAAACGGCTGCATCATCTTCTTAAAGTTGGCTTTCCATTCGGCGCCGTGCGGCTTAGCCTTATGCTGATGCTCGTTCCAAGTATGCAAATGGGCAAACTCATGTACCGTAGTTACTAGAAAGGCGTAAGCGTTTAAATTATAGTTTACAGATATACGATGACCTTTGCCGCCGAAAGGTGCCCGGTAATCACCAAACTTGGTGTTGCGGCCTCGCGATATTTTGAATTCGCACTTAAAGTAATCAATCCACCGTCCTATCAGCGGAGCTGCCGCCGGTGGCATATATTTTTCTAAAATCTTTATCCTGTCCACTTAAAGCCTCGGCTAAATATACGTTAAATTTAATATGGATATTAATGCAGCCGTATATTACTGAGGTGAATTTAACATCATCGCAGCATATTCAGTTCAAGGTTAAATCAAAAAGAGGATTAACATATTATTTATTTGGTGAGTGTTAAGGATGAATGTTTGCAATTATTCAGTGCTATTTAAAACAAATGGTAATTATTGGGGTTATAAAATAGCCTCACTTAATAAGGCTTTTATTTTGCAGCCCGTGTGTATGCAGCCCGGATTTTCACACAATTCAATGTTTCTCTAACACTACTGTTTAATTTTTTATAGAGGTTTTACTGATGATGAATATTGTTGCTGTTGTTGTGACTTACAATCGTTTGGCGTTGCTTAAAAAGTGCGTCCAGGCTGTTATTGAACAAACCAGAAAGCCCGACAGCATTATTGTAATCAACAACGGTTCTACCGATGGTACTGAAGAATGGCTGGCAGGGCAGCCGGTTATTACCTATACTCAGGCAAATAACGGAGGTGCCGGCGGTTTCTCAGAAGGCATAAAAAGGGCTTATAATCATCAGGCCGACTGGATATGGGTAATGGATGATGATACCATTCCGCAACATAATACCTTAGAAAAGCTTTTAGCGCCGCTCGAAGAACTGAAAGAAAACCAGGAAGATATAGGGTTTTTATGCAGTAACATATTATGGACGGATGGAAATGCCCATGCCATGAATTTAACTTACCAGCTGCATGACAAGCATAAACTGGCTAAATTGCCTTTAGCCGGTAAGAAGGAACTGCCCTTTATACAATTCGGCACATTTGTATCCATGCTTATCTCCTCAAAAGCGGTTGAAAAAATAGGGCTGCCTATAAAGGAATATTTTATATGGAATGATGATGTAGAATATACCAAACGAATTGTAAACAGCGGTATGGCGGGCCTGGCTGTAAAGGATAGCATTGCAATACATGAAACGCCTATCAATAATATGAGCAGCGTGTTCAAAGATTCGCATGTGCATTTATGGAAATACAGCTATGGTATGCGAAATGAGCTTTATACCAAGCTTCTCCATCAGGGAAAGCTGCATTTCTGGGCAACCTGGATACACCGCATGTTTGTTATGCCGTTCCGTATTTTACTTAACCGTAAAAGTCACCGCTGGCCATTTATTAAAATGATATGGCAAACCAGCCTGAAAGCCCTGTTTTTTCACCCTGAGCTGGAAAGAGCCTGATTATGATTGTATCCGGCCGGTATTTATTATTCAGATTAAAGCCATCACTATTGAGCTGCTTTTGGCATTGCCCTGGCCGACTTGCCGATGAGACGAAACCTCCTGAGCGGTTTTATAAATTTCTTCCTGAGCGCGTTAAATTCTACATAAACAAAGTTCAGCCTGAGTTTATTTACCCGTGCCTGAACTTTAACATAGTGGTAGTAAGCCAGTGCCGATACCTCTTCAAGTTCAGCAGTAGGCTCTTTTCTTTTCACAAAATCCACAGCGTTTTTTATCCGGTAGGCGTAGTAAAGGTATTTGGCATACATAGCCTGGCTGTTTAAAAAATCTTGTAACGGTATGCCAGCCATCGCGGTTAGTTTTAAATTGGCCTTATACTCATTAAGCCACAAGGCATTAAAATCAAAGTTGCTCTTGTTTTGCTGGGCAGCAAAGTGAAACCGGTATTCGTTGGCAACCCACTTTACCATGGCTTTGCCGGTGTATAAAAATTGCGAGTTTCCTTTAGTAATAACCTCTGCAACAAATAACCGGTCGGTGGTTCTCGGGATCAGGTCATCAAACCTGATCTTGTTATCATTGATAACCGATAAGCGGAAGATGTGCTGATGAAGAACACCTAATGAATAAAATTCCAGTACGTCAGGATTTAAAAAAGATTCCCTGATATAAGTGCTGAAGTTGAAAACGCCGCTCTCCTTCCAGGCAGGATAAGCGTAGGTAACATGGGGGTACTGATTAATAATGTCGGACATAATTAAACCCATCTGCGGGTTTGCATCCAAGTAGTTCAGGTAAGTGCGGATATCAAACTCAGCAAACCGGTCGTTTACATTCATTAAAATGAGATATTCCCCTTTGGCTAATTCAATAACTTTGTTCCAGTTTTCAATCCTGCCGATATTTTGTTCATTTTGATGAAATCTCAGGTTAGGCACTGTTTCTCTCAGGCCTGAAATTACCTGCTCGGTGTTATCAGTAGAAGCGTTGTCAACAATCAGAATTTCATATTCATCATTGTTGAGGCCGAGCAGGGCAACGGATTGAATTAAATCTTCAAAGTTGAAGGCGCCATTATAAGCGGGCACCCCAATAGTTAAATAACCCATCGAGTTTGTTGTTTAATTGCGTTTACAAACAGCACTGAACCTGCCTGGCTATATTTCTTCGTAATCAATCCCTAAAGACTCACGCAGTATCTGCTTCAAATCATCAGCGTTTCTTTTTAAATTGATGGCATCACAGCTTTTGTAGGGGTTACTGTTGCTATAATCATTAATGATTATCCTTTTGGAATGATTGAGCCCCATCAGCATATATTTATAACTTATGCCTAATGCCTGGAGCTGTTTCTCGGTAACTTCCTTAAATTTTAACGGCCTGGAGGTAGTTATCACTATTTCGAACTTACCCGATTGCTGCAGTTTCCTGATAATGGCAATATTGTTCTCTAACGGGGCCGACTCGCCGATATACGGAGGGAAGTGCCATGATGAATTATGCACCAGCGTACCATCCAGATCAACAAACAGTGTGGCATAGCTTCGCTTAAAGCGGTCCCAGTCTTCAATGGTGCCCCAATCGGAGTAGTGGCTTACAATTTCTCCCTTAAAAATCTTTTCCTCCAGTATCTCAGCATAAATAATGTTGCTGATATATCTTTCGTTAGTGATGTTTAATGCTTCATAGGCTCTCACATAATCCTCAGCGCTTTGAAAGCCGTAGCCGCCCACGCAAAAATTTGAACTGATTACCTTCTTTTCTACAATGTTCAACACTGTTGACTCTGCATTGATTTGTATATAACTTTTATTTTTTGGCTTTATCAGGCCAACGTTATTCAGGTCGGCGTAACAAATGGTATTTTCGCCACTGTAATTATATGTGAACCTGTTATCAGAATCCTTAATAAATACCGGCCCGGTTATGTTGGCATATTTAATGGCATTATAAACAGTTTCGGGCTGATCTTTAGTTTCGTTCTGCAGGGCTACAAATTCAACTTGTGCCGATAAGTTCAGGTCCTGCAATTCTTCTTTAAAGCCCTTTAAAAAATGATGTTTGTGCTCGTGCTCATCAAGATAGACAAAGTAAATCTTTGAAAAATCATTCAGGTTTAAGCCCGCAATGGCTTCAAGCACCATAAATTTTCCGGACGGGTGGGTGAGCATCCATTTTGGCTTTACATCGGGAAACCGGGAGGACTTGCCTGCCATGGGAAGGATAAGATTCATTTTAATAAGGATTTTAATGCATTTTCAATAAATAAAAGCTCACTTTGAACTTTAAGGTAAGGAACAATTCTGAGCAGGTTGATAGTTTGCAAAAATACATACCACTCCTGCAAACCCAGGTTGTTGCAGTAGGCCTCTATCTTTCTGTCAAAATAATCCAGAATCTGGTAAAGTTTATTAGCCTTATATAAAGGCATTTCGCTTTCGAGCATAATGGACCACTTGTAGCAGGTGTCCTGCCTTAATTTTATAATGTCAATAAGGGGTGATTCAATGAAGGAATCTAGAAAGTCGAGCAGAAACATTTCCTGCTCGCCAAAGAGAATATTAGAGAAGGTAAAATCGCCATGACAGGCGCCTACAGGCAGCGGCTTATCCGGAATGGAGTTTTCAAGCTGTGCAATAATGCTCAAAAAGTAGCCGTTTTGTATCAACAGGTTGTTTGAAATATTTAACTGAATTTCATTCAGTTTATTTATAAATATGTTCCTATCTATTTGCTGTTCTGAGGCGCTTTTAAAACTGTTGTCGAAATATTGAATAAGGTTGCTGAGAACCCGCTTAACCTGCCTGATGCTGATCTGATCAAGGTAATCACTGTATTTTTCCGCAAAAATGTACCCCATACTAAACCATGCCAGATCGTCTTCAGAATTGCTTATTTCAAAAACCTCTGCTGTGGTGAAAACAGAACTGCTGTTGGAATTAAAAAAGTCCTTCTGCTTTTCGGCCTGTTTAAGCAAACGGTGATTGTATTGTTTTGAATTGGAAAACTTCTTAATAGTGGCATGGTTGTTTTTATATTCAATAATCAGCTCACAACCTGAGCGGCCTTCCATCTGAAGCTTAAGAACACTCATTGATGTATCTAACCGAATAAAAATTTAAATTAAAAATCGACTTTACCTGCTACGTGAATAAAAATTTGTGAGCAGCAGTTAAACGGACAGGCAAATATGATGTGTTTACATCATTATAAGCATGTTAAGCAATATTTGTTCTCTATACCTTAACAAATAACCTTCAGAAATTTTTTAAAACCTAATAGAATATCATGAGTTGTATTTAAAAGCAAATTGAATAACTAATAAACAATATTATGAAAAAGATAAGCATTATAATGGCTATAGCATTTACCAGCCTGCTTGGGTATGCAGCAGCCAAGGGCAGCAATAACGATGGTGCCGGTAAGATTACTACTGTAAATTCAGGCATTGCCAGCAGAGATACTGTACCTATGCAGCGTACCAGAACGAGAAGAACAACGACACCAACTACCACACCGACAACGAATCCGACTACTTATCCGAATAGTCCGACTACAAACCCGACAAGTCCAACCAGCCCGACTACAAATCCGACATATCCGAACAATCCGGCAAATCCGTCTTATCCAACAAACCCAACATCGCCTACTACAAATCCAACAACACCGAATCCCAACCCGACCTCACCAAGCCCTAACCCTACACCTGTGCCTTCACCAAGCCCTACATTACCGGTTAGTCCTACAACTCCGGTGCGTCCGTAAAGCGGGATGTAAAACTTAATTAATTTTATAATGGCTGTAACAGCCAGCATACATTGCAATACCCGGCACCAACTGTGCCGGGTATTACGCTTTAATAACTGAGAAAGAAATTTATTTTAATAACTGATAGGTAATCAGGCTTACTGTGTAAGCCAGCACTGTCATATAGGCAAACTGGGCGGCAGGCCAGCGCCAGTTTTTAGTTTCGCGGTAAACGGTAGCTACCGTACTGGCGCACTGCATAGCAAAGGCATAGAACATCATCAGCGAAAAAGCCACTGCCAGGGTAAATACCGGTTGCCCGGTATCAGGATTTTTGGCGCTGCCCATCTTCTGCTGTACCGATTCTATTTTATCGGCGTTGCCGTCCACACTGTAAATGGTAGCCATAGTGCCTACAAATACCTCACGGGCGGCAAAGGAGGTAATCAGGGCGATACCAATTTTCCAGTCGAAACCCAGGGGCCGGATGGCAGGTTCAATAACATGGCCCAATACGCCGGCGTAGGAGTTTTCGAGCTTATCGGAGGCTACCCTGCGCTGCAGATCATCAGGTTTCATCTTTTGAACGTATTGCGGCTGGCTGTACCTGGCATCAATCTGCGCAAAGCGGTTGCCCGGGCCGTAAGAGGCCAGTACCCACAATATAATAGATACGGCAATAATTACCTTGCCGGCCTCCAGCACGAAGGTTTTAGCCCGTTCATACATGGTAAGCAGCACATTATTCCAGCGGGGCATACGATAAACGGGCAGCTCCATAATGAAATAGCCGCGCTCCTTTACTTTCAATATAAATTTAAATACGTACGCCACTACAATGGCCGATACCAGGCTAAACACATACATTCCGGTGAGGGCAAGGCCCTGCATGTTAAACAGCCACCACACATTACGGTTGGGCACTACCAGAGCAATAAGCAGGGTATATACCGGCAGGCGGGCCGAGCAGGTAACCAGCGGGGTTACCATAATGGTAATCATGCGGTCCTTCCAGTTTTCGATGGTGCGGGTGCTCATGATGGAGGGTACGGCACAGGCAAACCCACCGATAAGCGGTACTACCGACTTACCGTTCAGCCCTACCTTGCGCATCAGCTTATCCATCATGAAGGTAACACGGGCCATATAGCCGGTATCTTCCAGGATGGAAATAAAGGCGAACAAAATGGCAATTTGCGGGATAAATACCATCACGCCGCTCAGGCCGGCCACAATGCCATCGGCCAGCAGGTTAACCAGCGGTCCGGCAGGCAGCACCTGGTGCAGGGCTCCCTGCATCCACACAAAAAGCGTTTCAATAAGCTCCATAGGGTAGGCCGACCAGGCGAAGATGGCCTGAAACATAAACAGCAGGATACCGAAAAAGATAAAAAAGCCGAATACCCGGTGCGTAAGCACCCGGTCCAGCTTGTTGCTCATGGTTTCGGCCTCGGCGGTTTCTTCTCTGGTTACGGTATCATACAGAATATCATTGATAAAATTGTAGCGGGCAATGGTTTCGGTAGCCTGGGCCTTTTGCGAGTGGAAGGCAAACTCCTGCTCCAACTCCTCAATACGGTCGTTATCCGTGGGCGACAGGAAGCCAAGCGTTTCGTGCTGATGGGCCAGCTGCAGGGCATAATAAGGATTATCCACCTGCATCTCCTCACCAATGGCAGCTACCAGCTGCGGGGCAATGGCGGTTACATCAATCGTATCCTGCTGCAGGGCAAACTTGTTGGCATAGGCGATGCCTTTTTTTAGCGCATCCATTCCCTCGCTCTTACGGGCCGAGATAGGCATCACCATAACGCCCAGCTTAGCTGCCAGCGCGTTTACATCAATGTGGATGCCGCTCTTCTGAGCCAGATCCATCATGTTGAGGGCCACAATAACCGGAATTTTGAGGTCGGCCACCTGCGTATAAAGCAAAAGGTTCCTTTTGAGGTTAGTAGCATCCAGTATCACCACCACCAAATCAGGGCGAAGGTTACCTGCCTGATCGGCTAATACCGAAAATACAATGGACTCGTCGCGGCTTTTGGGGTACAGGCTATAAGTACCGGGCAAGTCAATAATCTCGGCCTGGCGGCCATCGGGCAGGGCGCACAAACCAGTTTTTTTATCAATGGTAACACCCGGAAAGTTGCCTATTTTTTGATTTAATCCTGTAAGAACGTTAAATACTGTTGATTTACCGGTATTAGGGTTACCAACCAGCGCAACGCTAAGATCAGCTTTCAATTTGAATGATTACTGTAAAATGATAGTAGCCGCTTCGCGTTTACGAAGGCTAAGCAAATAACCGGATACATTAATGGCTATAGGATCGCCCAGAGGCGCAATACGTTCTACCCTGATTTCTTCACCCGGCAGGCAGCCCATTTCCATCAGCTTTACTGACATTTCCAGATCAGTAAATTCCTTAACTATTCCTTTTTTACCTATGGCTAACTGCGAGAGTTTCATCAATGATTTTTACTTATTCAAAGGTATCAATTATTAATAATAAATCCAAATAAGGATAAGGTAATATTTAAGTAAGAAGTATTGCTTGTTGCATAATGCCAGATAATAGCAGTGACTGCATACTTAGTAACCTATGCTTATAAAAAAAATGTCTTTATTAACATGTTAAAACACAAATGAATTATTGTAACATTTTCGATATAAATTCCTGCCTGCATCAAAAAGTTAATACCTTTCCAATCCAAAATAAACCGTTCTCCGTAAATTTTTCATGGAACCGAAATCTTATCTAACTACACTTACACCTTTGCGTGGCATAGCGGCTATTGTAATTGTTGTTTACCACAGCAGTTTTATGATGGAGCAGTTTTTGCCGCCCGGTTACACTAACTTTTTAGATAATGCATGGCTTTGGGTTGATTTCTTCTTTGTATTAAGTGGCTTCATTATTTTTTATGCATATGGCAAGCACTTTAAAAATGAGTTTATCAAAACTGCTTATTTCAAATATATAGGCGCCCGCTTTGCCAGGATATATCCGCTGCTGTTTGTAACTACTATATGGACATACCTGTGTTCAGTAATCATTGTTCATTTTACAAAACAGGCACATGAGTATCAGGCCGACTTTATGAATGTTAAGGCGCTGCCGGCAAATTTACTGCTGGTTCAAAGTATGCATGTTTATCATACGCCTACCTTAAATACGCCTTCGTGGTCATTAAGTACAGAGTGGTGGGTATATATGCTGTTTCCGTTTTTAGTGCCCTTTTTTTCAAGGCTTACCAGCACCGGGAAATTGCTGGCAACGGCAAACATAGCTGCACTATACGTTTTTATTAAGTATGGCTTAGGGCCTGCATCCTTCTATAACCCTGGTCCGTCATTGAGCGTTATGGCCGATTTTGGCTTTATCCGCTGCCTGGCAGGCTTCTGCCTGGGGATGCTGCTTTACACTTTTTATCAGCACCGTACAGGTTACCGGATTTTAAAGCACGACTGGTTCTTTGTAGTATGCGTTCTGGGCTTGCTTGCAGCTATGCATTTTGAAGTAGCCGATGTAGTGATTGTTGCATTTTTCCCTTTCATTTTAATTGCGGCGGCTTACAACCAAGCAGGGGTAAAGCGGGTACTTGATAACCGCATCCTGCAGCGGCTGGGCGACTGGTCATTCGCTATATATATGATACATGTACCCATTATTAAAACTATTGCTGCCATTAGGGTAATCAAGCACCGTCATATATCGGAAGTTGCTATTAAGAAAAGTGTAATCAGTGTGGAAAATACCCTGAAAGCTGATTTGCCGATAATAGATTACAGGCACGGAACTTTGATGTGCATTATACTTGTAGTGCTTACTTTTGCCATGGCGCCTGTATTTTACCGCTTTGTGGAAATACCGGCGCGCAACTATTTTAACAGGCTTTTTAACACCCGCAAAGTAAAAATATCCAATGATAGTTTAATGGTATAGAGTTTCAGGCACTTTTTAAAGGATTAACTGATATGCCGGCAAGCATCATTCTATTGCCTGTACAAAGCGGATAATAAATAACAAGCGCAGCATTACTTTATTTATGCCTGTTCGGCCGCCGCACTGTTCAATCGTACCCTGCTGAAATGGGGGCAGTGGCAGGGATGGAAAATGCCGCAGGAAGAAGTGGCAGATAATATAACCATCAAAAGAGCCAATTTAAGTTTTTTCATGTCGGGCAGCCGCTAATATCAATAAAGTGCAAAATGCGCCCATGCCCACGCCTACACTGTCGGCAAACAGATCGGCCCAATCGGCGGTACGCCAGGTAAACAGGTAAAGCTGCAGCAGCTCAATAGCGCCGCCAAAAGCTACACCTGTTATAATAGCTATTACGGTATTCAGGGCTGTTAAGTTATGCCGCTGCCGGATAATACCATTGCACAGCAGCGCGGTGAACATGTATAAAAAGCCGCAATGCACCAGTTTGTCAAACCCGGTAAAGGTAAAGCTGCTGGTATGCTTGTCGATTGCCGACATGGAAATGCTGCACATAATCAAAACAAACAAGGCCCACAATAGCGTGAGCCTTTGATATTTTAAAAACTGTACCATAGTGAAATTACGCGCCTACCAGTTCCTGATAGGCCTCGGCCGACAGCAGCCCGTCAATTTCACTGATATTCTGCGGCGTAATTTTTACCATCCAGCCATCGCCATAAGGATCAGTATTCACCAGTTCGGGCTGACTGTCTAACAGTTTATTTATTTCCTGTACAGTTCCGGTTACAGGCATAAACAGATCAGATACGGTTTTTACCGCTTCTACAGTACCAAATACATCTTCATGGTTCACTTCGTTGCCTACTGTGGTAATATCAATATAAACAATATCGCCTAATTCACGCTGCGCAAATTCGGTGATGCCAATGTAGGCATCCTGGCCCTCCACCCTGATCCATTCATGGTCTTTTGTGTACTTTAAGTCCGCCGGAAAAGTCATATTCTGCTGATTAAATAATTGTTGTGCCCAAAAATAGCAAAACTTTAATTCAACGCAATATCCGGTGCAGCGAAATGCGGTGTCACTTTGTTAAAACTATAAGTGGTTGAAACTGTTGTAAACAATTATATAAACGATAAACACCCGAGAAAAATGAAAAAATTAATTCCGATGATAATGTTAGGTGCTTCGGCCCTGGCATTCCAGGCTTGTAATAACAGCAATAATAACGACAGCAAATCAGCAGCCGATAGTACCAATGCCGTAAAGGATTCATCAACCCATCCTACTGCAACAGGCGGTATTGCTGCCGATAAGGACGACAGTAAATTTGCCACCACTGCTGCCGACGGAGGCATGACCGAAATTGAATTTGCCAAACAGGCATTAACCAAAACTACCAACCCAAAGGTTAAGGAGTTTGCGCAAACCATGATTACTGACCATACCAAGGCTAGCGATGAGCTGATGGGCATTGCCAAAACCAAAAATATTACTTTGCCAACAGGCCCCAGCAATGATCATGTAAAGAAAATATCTGACGTGGGCAGTAAAACCGGTACTGATTATGATAAAGCTTACGTTGATGCTATGGTTGCCGACCACAAGGAGGACGTAGATTTATTTGAAAAGGAAGCCAAAGACGGTAAGGATGCTGATATCAAAGCTTATGCCGCTAAAACACTGCCGGTATTAAAATCGCATTTAGACCATATCAATGCCCTGCATGATAGCATGAAGTAACTCTTCAAATTATTCTATAAAAGAAGCGACGAAGTAACACGCCGCTTTTTTTATGGAACAGAGTTTAGCTGCATTCTTGAATCATTATATTTGTCATGATGTCATCAGCACCAATTGTAACCGGCCTAATGGCCTATGGCATGTCGGGTAAGTTATTTCATGCGCCGTTTCTGAACCTGCATCCGGGCTTTCAGTTCAGGGCTGTGGCCGAACGCCACCAAAAACAAGCTTCCGGCAGGTATCCAAACGTCATCAGCTATACTACTGCGGATGAACTGCTGGGCGACCCGGCAATTGAGCTGGTTGTTGTAAATACGCCTAATTACCTGCATTATGAGCATGCCAGGGCAGCTTTGAACGCAGGCAAGCATGTATTAATTGAGAAACCGGCTACAGCCACGGTTGATGAGGTGATGGATTTGTTTGAAACCGGAAAACGGCTTAACAGGCAGGTACTGGTTTATCAGAACCGGAGGTGGGACAGCGATTTCCTGTCAGTAAAAGAAGTAGTTGAAAGCGGCCGCCTGGGTAATTTGGTGGAGGCGCATTTCCGGTTCGACCGCTACCGGCAGGCTATAGGGCCAAAAAGGTTTAAGGAAAGTGCCGGATATGCCGCTACGGGTCAGGTATATGATTTGGGGCCCCATTTGTTAGACCAGGTGATCAGCCTGTTTGGCAAGCCGGTATCATTTCATAAAACCACCGCTACTCACCGCGAAGGCTCGGAGGTGGCCGATTATTTCAGTTATCAGCTTACCTACCCTTACCGGCTGCAGGTTACGGTAACCGCCAGCCTCACCGTGGTTGAGCCCGGCCCTGCTTTCGTGCTGCACGGTACCGCAGGCAGTTACTTTAAGCAGCGTACCGATGTGCAGGAGCCGCAGTTGCTGGCAGGCTTATCGCCCGCTGATGCTGCCTATGGTATAGAGCCTGCCGGCAGCGAGGGCCGCCTGTTTACCATACAGGGCCTTAATGATAAATTAAGTGAAGCCGTACCTTCGTGCAGCGGTAATTATATGCCTATATTTGATGCCGTGCATCATACTATCCGTAACCATGCGTTATATCCCGTAACGGATGAGCACATTGCCTGGCAGCTGGAAATGCTTCAGGCCTGATGACCAGCCAATTGATTAAGACCCGAATAGCAAACGAATGAAAGGAATACTGTTTTTTTTAAGCCTGATTATTTCTGCAGGCTGTACCCAGGCTCAGCCTGCTGCCGAGCGTGCGCAGCACCTGCCTCCATACCGTATCGTTAACGTGGACAGCGTGCTGATAACGCCTGCCCGGCTGAAAAAGAACAAGCCGGTAATGCTTATCTACTTTTCGCCGGATTGCGGGCACTGCCAGCGGCTGATGTATGAGATGAAACCTAAAATGAAGGAGTTTGGCGATGCGCAGATTGTGATGATTACCTTTACCCAATACCGGGCCATCAAAAACTTCTATCATGATTTTGGACTGGCGGCTTACCCGAATATTACGGTAGGCACCGAAGGTTACACCTACTTTGTACAGCGTTACTACGAAGTGAAAACTACCCCCTTCGTTGCCGTATATGACCGTAAGGGCAAGCTGGTTAAAGTGTTTGATAAGCAGCCCGAAGTAAAGGATTTAATAGAAGCCGCCAAAAAGGCACAAGCCTAAAAAATTGACAATCAAATAAATAACACCTGCTAAAAGGCTTACGTAATATAAATATTACCTTTTTTAAAGGTGTTGTTAGCAATAAAGTTACACGTTTTGCAAGGTTAGGCTTATTAAAAACCTGATTTTTGCGGCATGACATCTAATTGGTTAAAAGCAGTTTACTGCATCTTGTTTTCCCTGAGCATTAACAGCGCCTTCGCACAGCAGCCTACAGCGCCTGCTGCAGCAGGAGGTACCATAACAGGCAGGTTAATTGATGCGGCCAACAATCAGCCACTTGATTTTGCCACGGTTGCTTTATTTAAAAAGGGCAGCACCACGCCTCCCAAAAGCGTGCAGACGGATGCACAGGGGGCATTTAAGTACAATGCCGTTGCCGATGGGGTTTATACCTTACGGGTAACTTTTGTCAGCTATCTTACCTACACCAAAGACAGCATTAATATTAATGCCAGCCATCACCTGGTGCAATTAGGTACCATACGCATGCGCCAGGCAAAGGGCCTGCTTAAAGAAGTGGTAGTAACCGGCAAGCGAAGCCAGATACAGTTAAGTACCGATAAAAAGGTATTCAGCGTTGATCAGAGCCTGGTGAGCCAGGGCGGCTCCGCTACTGATTTGCTGGCCAACGTGCCTACTATACAGGTGGATGTGGATGGTAATGTGAGCCTGCGCGGTTCAACCAATGTACGGGTACTGATTAACGGCAAGCCCTCAGCCTTAACCGGCTCAAGCCTGAGCGATATTCTGCAATCCATCCCGGCAAGCTCTATCGAGAATATTGAGGTAATTACCAATCCGTCATCCAAATACGATGCCGAAGGACAGTCGGGTATTATCAACATTGTGTTAAAGAAGAATGCATCGCTTGGCTTTACCGGCTCTGCATCGGCAACGGCGGGCACGCAGCATACTTATAACGGTACAGTGAACCTGGCTTACCAGAATAAAAAAATTAATATCTATACCAATTACAGCTATCGCCACGGCGACCGGGTAGGTAACGGCATCACCAATAAAACAACTGCCAAAAGCGATACCCTACAGACTCAAAACCAGGTATCTGATCAGAAATTTGTATTCAGCGGACATAACATCCGCAGCGGTATTGATTATAATATTGATAATAATAACACGCTAAGCTTTTCAGATAACGTTAACATCCGTGACAGGAACCGTTATCAGGACGGGTTAACTAATTCTTATACAAACGGATTCCACTCAAGCATCCTGACGCAGAATAATACCAGCAAGGGAACAGGCACCAACCTTGATTTTAACCTGGATTATGAGCACAAATTTAAAAAGCCGCAGGAGGTACTGACAGCCAATATAGGTTACTCTACTGAGCACGACAATAACACGGATAACCTGAACACTAACACCTTCAATTATCCGGCCTCGAATAATGATTTTTTACAGAATAATTATACCCTCACCCATCAGCACAACCTGAACCTGCAGGCCGATTACACGCTGCCGCTGAAGAATGGTAAGCTCGAAGCTGGTTACCGGAGCACTTTTAACAGAAACAATAACGATTACAGGGTTGATACTTCGAATGTGCTCAACCCGTTTACGCAGGATTTGGACCAGACTTATAATTTTGATTATAAGGAAAATGTAAATGCAATTTATACCAACTATGAGCATCAGTTCGGCAAGTTTGGCATACAGGCAGGTGTGCGTTTAGAGGATGCCCATATTCGCAGCGAACTGCAGGTAACCCCGGCCGACAGTAACAAGACTTTTAAAAATAATTACTTCAGGGTTTATCCCAGCTTATTCCTGACAGAAAAACTGAGTGAAAATCAAACCCTGCAATTGAGTTACAGCAGGCGTGTAAGCCGCCCGCGCGACAGACAGATATCACCCTTTTTAGATCGCAGCAACCCGCTAAACTATCAGCAGGGAAACCCTTTCCTGCTGCCCGAAGATACACACTCCTTTGAGCTGAGTTATATCAACTACTTTAAGGCGGTTACATTGACTTCATCTGTATATTACCGCTTAACTAATGACAACATACAGCAAATTACGCTGCCGCTTACTGCAACTAATACCACCACAACGCTC
>CAXTAP010000003.1:12073-66364 GCA_964241965.1 uncultured Mucilaginibacter sp. | reverse complement strand
CACGTTCAGCGTGGCAATCAGGCCGGCCACCTGATCCTGCCCGCTCGCTGTAGCAGATGAGGCATTAAAGTTGCGGCCCCGGCTGCCCGCAGTGCCTGCCTGGTAAGCATTTTGCAGCATGGCCAGGTCAATACGGCGGCTGGCCAGGGCGGATGCGCTGCCGCCGCTGCCAGCGCTCGAGTACTGATCTTTGCGGCAGCTATAGATGAGGGCAATTATGGAAACGAACAGCAGCGGCAGGCTGAGCCGCCGCAAACGGAAGGTAAAAAGGTCCATAGCGCAGGTTAAGTTTGAAGCCCAATTTTATTTAACCTTGATGAACATTCCAATAAAATACGCTGTAAAATATTCGTTACAGTTAAAGCGGATAATAAGATGCTGCGCCTTTGCGCCCTATATATCCCTTACTTCTTTACCAGCCTATAATTCCGGTACTCGCTGATGCGCCAGCCGGTCAGATCTTCCAGGGCTTGCAGCAGGCGGCGGCGGAGCGACATGCTGCGGTGCAGGGCGGCGGGGTCAACCTCCAGCTTCCAGTTCTGGGCGGCAATGCGCCTTTGCATTACCCGGGGGTGGGTGCCTGTAAAGGGCAGCATCCGGTCGGCATTGGTAAAGTCAAAGGCGTAGGTTTCGTTCATGTGGCCTGCCATCCAGGCATCGTCGTGGTAAAACCGGTTAAAGTTGCGCACCTTGCTTTCCAGCCCTTTTGGCGGCTTTACCCAGCCATAATGATAAATGCAGGCCTCAATAAGCTTCACCCTGATTTTGCGGTCATCATACCGGAAACCCTGTGCATCGCGGTAGGCATGGATATGCCGGGGGTTATTGCGCACAATGCGTATTTCGCGGCGGTACCAGCGGCGCGAATGGCTGTAATAATCGTACGACCCATAAAAGTGCCTGTAGTTGAAAAGCAGCCCCTCAATCCGGGCATCCGGCAGGTTATCTTCCATCTCCTTTTGGATAACCGGCAGATACTTTTCATGCACCACCTCGTCGCCCTGGATATAAAAGGCCCAGTCAGCATCCGGCGATATGGCCGCAAAGGCCTTATTTGTTTCCCGGGCAAACACAGAGCCGCCGGCCCGCAGGCCCTCATCCCACACGGTATGGATAATTTTAATTTTAGGGGAGCTGATGCTATTGATCAGCTGTTCGGTTTCATCATCGCTGCGGCCCAGCGCCACTATAAACTCATCGCATACCGGCAGTACGGAGGTAATGGCTTCCACCACCGGATAATCGTTTTTCACAGCATTGCGGATAAAGGTAAACCCGGCTACTTTCATGGCGCTAAGTTAGCGGTTGCCTTTCACAAGCCGGCACGGTAATTTGTGCAGTAACAGGGATAACGGTTGCTAAAGGCAGCTTACTCGGGAAGCTATTCAAAAGCATTGATAAAGAAGGTAATAATGTCGTTATGCCGAGAATAATAGCAACGGCCAGTTTCAGCTCCCTCTGAATCTCTCCCGGCAGGGGAGACTTTTGCTTAATTTCTAAGCCCTCACTTCCGGGAAGGGTTGGGTTGAGGCTGCTACGGGTTCAGCTTACTGTGAGCTAAGATGATAGCTCATAACAGGGGCAGGCTGAAATAAAAGGCGGAACCCCTGCCCTCTTCGCTTTCTACCCACACCCGGCCCTTGTGGCTGGCTATAATTTCGCCGGAGAGGTATAAGCCGATGCCGAAGCCCTTAATAGTTTTCATCCGGTCGCTCTCCACCCGGTAAAAACGTTCAAACATGCGCTCCAGATTTTTAGGGCTGATGCCGATGCCCTGATCAGTTACCGATACATTCAGCTCATTATCATTGCTCCGGCAATTAATAATTACCCGTCCGCCCTCGGGCGAGTACTTGATGGCGTTGCCGATAAAGTTGGTGAGCACCTGCGCCAGCTTGTCGCGGTCGGCAGTAATGGTAACCTCATCACAGGTATATACCTCAACTATGTGACGGCCTGCGATCAGGTGCAGCTCATCAATTACTTCCTGTAACAAGGCGCTTATGTTAAACTCCTCTTTCTCTAGGTTAATTTTGCCCGATTGCAGCCGGCCGGTATCTAAAAAGCCCTTAATCATGCGGTTCATTTTGTTTACCTGCGCATCAATTTTACCCAGGGCGCTTATGGCAAATTCCTCTTCCGCCTTTTGCGCCCGCTTCTGCAGCAGCTGGGTAAATGATTTTACGGTGGTTAACGGCGAACGCAGATCATGGCTTACCATAGATAAAAAGTCGCTCATACGCTGCTCATCCTGTTTGCGCTCTGTAATATCCATTACCAGCCCCTTAATATTTACCGGTACTCCCTTCTCATTGTACGATGCCTTGCCTATAAATTTCACCCATTTAGTTTCGCCGGCCTTCGCATTATTAACCGGATACTCTATATCAAATAACTCCCCGGTTTCAACAGCCTTATCCAGCAGCGCCCTGAACTGCCGCTGGTACTCGGCGGGCATAGCATCTGTTATATGCTGCAGGGTAATGTTAGCCGCATTGTGGTAACCCAGTAATGCCCGCGTGGTGGCATCAGTGCTGAGGTGCAGGCCCGGGTGGTTAATGCTCCACAAACCCATCTGGGCAGAGGTAATAGCCAGGCGCATACGCTCCTCGGCTATTTCAAGTTCCTGCCTTGAGTTTACCTGCTCGGTAACCTCAATACCAACGGCCATAACGCCGGTAACGGCCCCGTTCGCAGCTTTCAGCGGGTGATAAACAAAGTTGAGGTAAACCTCCTGCAAGGCACCGTTCCTCCTGAGCAAAGTCCTGATCTCGTTATCGTGCAGAGGCGCTCCTGCCGTAAATACATCGCCCAGCAACTGTGAAAAAGGCTGCCCTTCAATTTCCGGCAAGGCCAGTGCCAGCGGTAACCCTATAACGGCTGGTGTTTTATCCCACACCTCCAGCATCCTGGTATTGGCCGACTCTACAACCATATTGCTTCCTGTAAAAACAGCAATGGCAACGGGCGCATCGGCAATAATGGCCTGGGCTTTCTGCTCACTTGCTATGAGCTTCCGGTTAATTTCCTGCTGATGATCATGCTCATTCAGGGCCGCAAGCCGCAGCTCGATCTGATCCATAACTACCCTGGCCAGGTTTTGCAAAATAAGTTTTTCCTGTGCCGTAAATGTACGGGGCTCCTTCCCGACCAGGCATAAGGTGCCAATCAGATAACCGTCGTGCGTAATAAGCGGTGCACCGGCATAAAACTTTAAACCGAATGAGCCTGCCACCAGGGGGTTGGCTATCAGGCAGGGCTCATTTAATGCGTTTTCAAACACGGTGACTTCAGGCTGTAAAATAGCCAGAGAACAAAGGCTTTGACCCCGGCCGGTTTGCCGGATTTTGCCCATGCCTATATTAGCTTTAAAGAACACCTGGTCGGTATCCACCAGGGATATCAGGGCAACGGGCACATCAAATATCTGGACAGCCAGCCTGGCAATATGGTCAAAGGCATCTTCGGGCGGCGTATCTAAAATACGGTAACGCTTCAGTACCGCTACACGCTGCTCATCGTTCTCCGGAATAATATTCATCCCAAACGTATTTTCCATATTTCACAGGCTGATGGGAAAGGCGGCAAGCGGTTCGCTTTGCCGGCTATTCATATTATGCATGCAGAACTTAATATTATTTACCTGTAATTATACATTAAATAATTCATATTGTATAATATTGCCCGTAAATGCCCGGCCTGCCACTACATCATCAGCTAACTGCCAGCAACTTCAGATGGGTTGCCCGGGCTTTAACCATGATTGAGAATGACCTGACCGGCGCTGATGAACTGCTCAGAAGCCTGAGATTTGCCAAAAGCACCCCGGTTATCGGCATCACCGGCCCGCCGGGCGCGGGTAAAAGCACGCTGGTCAACTTACTGATTGCAGAGTTAATCCGCTATGGCAAAAAGGTAGCCATACTGGCCGTTGACCCCACCTCACCCTTTAATTTCGGCTCCCTGCTGGGCGACCGCATACGCATGGCAATGCATTTTAACAACCCAAATGTTTTTATCCGCTCGCTGGCTACGCGCGGGTCGCTGGGCGGGCTGTCGGTTAAAACCATAGAAATGGCCGATGTGCTGCGGGCAGCAGGCTTTGATTATGTATTGATTGAAACCGTAGGCGTAGGCCAGAGTGAAGTGGAGATAGCCGGCCTGGCAGACCTTACCTTGGTAGTATTAGTACCCGAAGCCGGCGATGAGATTCAGAACATTAAATCGGGACTGATGGAAATTGCCGACGCCTTTGTGGTAAACAAGGCCGACCGGGATGGCGCTGCGGAATTTGCCGGTAATCTGCAAAAACTTATTCATCAAAACAGCCGCGATATTAACATCTTTAAAACAGCAGCCACTAAAAATGAAGGCATTACGCCTATAGCCGATTATATCAGCAACACCCCCATTGCCGCCAACTACCGCCATGAACTGCTGCTCGCCGAGAAAGCCTACCGCCTGATACAGCAAAAGCGCATGGCCGGCATTGATAAAAAAAAACTCCGGCAGCATATTGCCGGAGCCCTGCATCAGGCCGATTTTAATTTATACCATTTTGTGGATACCTACGTACAGCCGCCGGAATCATGAGTTCATGATGTCCTCAATTTCCGCTGCTTCCAGCGGGATATCAGCCATTAAGTCAATATTGCCGCTGCCGGTAATCAGAATATCGTTCTCCAGCCTGATGCCCAGGCCCTCTTCGGGTATGTAAATGCCCGGCTCGCAGGTTAGTA
Source organism: uncultured Mucilaginibacter sp. (assembly GCA_964241965.1). GTDB lineage: Bacteria > Bacteroidota > Bacteroidia > Sphingobacteriales > Sphingobacteriaceae > Mucilaginibacter. The sequence goes on along the minus strand of CAXTAP010000003.1, from coordinate 61,625 downwards.
TATTACCTGCCTGAAAGGGCTGGTAGCGGCTGGCATAATCATGCACATCCAGGCCCAGGTGGTGCGAAGTTCCGTGCATAAAATACTTTTTGTACAGCGGCATTTTAGCATCCTGCCTGTCCACATCGTGCCTGCTGAGCAGGCCCAGGTCAATTAACTCGCCGGTCATTACCTTGCCTACCTCGTCGTGGTAGTCGTTCCATACGGTTCCGGCCATGAGCATCTGCGTAGCTGCCTTCATTACGCGCAGCACAGCATTATACACCTGCCGCTGCCGGGGCGTAAAACGGCCGTTTACCGGCACTGAGCGGCTCAGGTCGGCGTTGTAATTGGCATACTCGGCTCCGAAATCGAACAGGATTACATCGCCATCCCTGCATATCTCATTATTATCATTGTAATGCAGTACAACCGCGTTTTTGCCCGAAGCGATGATGGGATGATAAGCGTGCCCGGTAGCCCGCTGCCTGATAAATTCATGAATGATTTCGGCCTCTATTTCATATTCGGCCACGCCGGGCTTAATAAACTTCAGCACCCGGATAAAGGCATCGCGGGTAATGCTGCATGCTTTTTTGGTCAATTCTATTTCAACGGCAGATTTTACCGGGCGAAGCTCCCTTAACAGAGGCGCCGAGCGCTCGTAATGATGCAGCGGATATTTGCTGCGCAAATCATTCAGCACGCGCATATCCCGGTAAGGAACGGTATGCGCATAGCGGTCATTCTCGTTGGCATTAATATAAATATGCGTTGCATAATTCACAATACTGTGCAGAATGTTCTCATAATCGCTCAGCCAGAATACCTGGCTGATGCCCGAAGCTGCCTTGGCTTCCTCTTTGGTGTACTTGTGTCCCTCCCAGATAGCAATGTGTTCACTGGTTTGTCTTAAAAAGAGTACTTCTTTGTATAACGGATTAGGACAATCAGGAAAAAGCAGCAGAATACTCTGCTCCTGATCGATGCCGGTCAGGTAAAAAAAGTCAGGGTTTTGTTTAAAGGTAAATGTCTGGTCGCCGCTGCGGGGAAATTCATCATTTGCATTGAAAACAGCCAGAGAATAAGGCTTTAGTCGCGAAACGAAATTTATTCTATTAAAAGAAAATAAACCGCTGTCGGGAGGTGTATATTTCATGATTTAACATATTTTAATTTTTCCAAAACATTTTTTTCCATTCCTTTGTCCACAGTTAAACACAAAATTGGAACAGTGTTTGGTAACGTTTCAAACATAATTACTAATTTTGTAAAAAATCACAATTAAAATTGTTTAATCTTTAAAAATTATGAACTACTCTACATTAAAGAAAACAGCCGCACTTTCGTTTGCGTCTTTGATGGCAGCCGGTATGTTGAAAGCTCAGACTACTGACACGACTAAAACTCAGTCAACTGACACAACAAAAACCACTGCCACAACCACTGCAGCCCCTGCGACTACCACTAAGGTGTCAACGTCAAGTGACAGCACCCTCAACTCGTCAGCTACTACCAATGCCAAGGTATTTGGCGGCAGAGGCCAGTACAACACCATCAGCATTGGTATCAATGCCGGTGTTTTATCGCCAACATTAGCTACAGGCGGTTCAAGCGATTTCACTGATAAAAACCTTACCTTAGGTTATGGTGCATTAATCAGATGGCAGCTGGCCCACTCGTTCGGCTTGCAGTTAGATGGTAACGGCGGTGTGGTTTCCGGCGATAACTATCATGCTGCTAACCACTACCAGGTATATGCTGACCGTCCGGGAGTTGGCGTTTACAACTCTGAAACCCGTTTCTGGAGCGGTACATTGAGCGGTATAGTTAACGTAGCTACTATTGACTACTTACGCCGTAAAAATGCCATTAACTTCTTCGTAACTGCCGGTGGTGGTTTGGCCTGGTATCATCCTCGCTTAGTAACTACCGCAGGTGGCTTAGGTTACTACAATGCTGATGGTAAAGATCACTATGTAAAGGAATTGATCATTCCTGTAGGCGTGGGCGCTAAATTCAAATTAACCGACGCCGTACAATTTGTATTAGGTTACAAAGAAACATTTGTTGACGGTGATAATTTTGATGCTGTACACGCTAATTACCCAACTAAAGACCATTACTCTTATGGTTACGGTGGTTTAGAGTTTACCTTAGGTCCAAAAAGCAAACCGAACCTGGATTGGGTAAACCCTGTGGCTATGATGTATGATGAGTTGTACGATGCAGCCTTACGTCAGGAAGTTGAAGCTTTGAAAGGCCGTGTAACTAACGTTGAGAATGCAGTTAATGACCTGAAAAAAGATTCAGACGGTGACGGTGTATCTGATCAGTTCGACAAATGCCCTAACACTCCTGCCGGTACTGTTGTTGATGGCGCTGGTTGCGAAATTAAATTCCCTAAAGCTGATTCAACTTCTGCTGCTACCGGTACTGCTTACTCAAACATTCAGTTCGACTTTGACAGCTCAGTATTAAGGACATCTTCATACCCGGTATTAGATGCATCTTCTTCAGACCTGCGCACTAATTCAGGTAAAACTGTTGAACTGGATGGCTTTGCTTCATCAGAAGGTACTGCTGCTCACAACATGCGTTTATCAAAAGACCGTGCTAACTCAGTAAAAACTTACCTGGTTAACTCAGGTGTTGAAGCCAAACGCTTAAAAGTAAAAGCCTACGGTGAAACCAAACCTATTGCTGATAACTCAACTGAAGAAGGCCGTATTCAAAACCGCCGCGTTGAGTTCAAACAAAAATAAATTTTAGTAGAACACTAATTTATACCTGAGGGCTTCGGAACAATCCGAAGCCCTTTTTTATTATATTTGCATATGTATTTCTTTCGCAAAAAAGATCCCAACAGGACCGAAAACTTCAACCTGAAGGTAATGCATATCATCAATGCTACGGCCATCATTATGTTTGTGCTGGGCATTTTGTACAAAATCATTGACCTGCTGTTTCTGAAAAAATGAGTAAAATAATTAATACCTTACATGCCCCGGCACCTATTGGCCCTTACAGCCAGGCGGTGGCAGCCGGCGGCCTTTTATTCGTTTCGGGCCAGATACCGGCCCACCCGGCTACAGGTGATGTTATTACAGGAGGGATTGAAGCCGAAACCAAACAGGTGATGGAAAACATCAAGGCCATACTTACCGAGGCCGGGGCCGATTTTACCCATATTGTGAAGGTTAGCATCTTTTTAACTGATATGGGTACTTTCAGCAGGGTTAATGAAGTATATGGTTCCTACTTCACAGCTAATTTCCCGGCCCGCGAAACTGTACAGGTGGCAGCCCTGCCCAAGAACGTAAATGTCGAAATTTCAGTAATTGCCTCCCTCAGTTAAATGAACGCGAATAAGAAACCAAATCTGTATATGGCTGCGGCTATAGCAGCACCCGCGGTGTGGGGTTTCTTAACCATTCCGCTGAAGCAGCTGCACGGTTATCAGGCTCAGGATATTCTGTACTACCGGGTGTTTATCTCGCTTATTCTGGTATGGGCCATTAACCTTTGCTTTCGTTATAAAACTGTAGCGGCTGATTTCCGGCTGCTTGGCAGCTTAAGGGGCGCTGAACGCAATAAAACGCTGCTGCTTATTTTAGGAACCGGCATTTTTATAACGGGTAACTGGTTTGGGTACATCTACGTGGTGAGTAATTTAAATATACAGGTAGCTGCATTTGCCTATCTTATTTGCCCGCTGTTAACGGCATGCGGCGGTTTCTTGATTTTAAAAGAACCTCTTACCCCTTTAAAAATGGCAGCTGTAGGCCTGGCTGTTTTAAGCATTGTTGTATTATCGGCAGCATCACTTGTTCAGGCATGCTGGGCGTTCGGTGTTGCAGTAATGTATGCGGCTTATATTGTTATACAGCGGGTGCTTACCCGGTTCGATAAGCTGACCATGCTGGGTATCCAGCTTATTATTGCCGCATTGCTGCTGCTTCCGTTTTTTATACACCATAACCAGCCTGCGCCGCAGCAGGCCGTTTTTTGGGTTAATGTAGTTTTAATTGCTGCCGTGTTTACTATACTGCCTTTGGCTTTGAGCATGTATGCCCTGATGGGCCTGCCCTCATCAACATTGGGTATCGCCTTATACATTAACCCCATACTGGCTTTCACTGTTGCCTTTGTTTACTTTAAGGAACCGTTTGATTTTAGCCGGCTGGCAGGTTATGCCCTGCTGCTTATCGCCGTAATTGTTTTTAATGCAGACCTGTTTAAGGCAGTTGCCTTCAAGAAACGGATATTTAAAACCGCAGTTTAATCCCACAGCCTTGAATCAGCCGTTTCAAACTCCTGTTGAATTTTTGAGGGGCGTTGGCGCTGCCCGGGCCGAGGTATTAAAGAAGGATTTAGGTATCTGTACCTTTGAGGACTTGCTGAGGCATTACCCCTACAAGTATATAGACCGTACCCGGTTTTATAAAATACGCGATATTGACGCCGAACTGCCTCACGTACAGGTTATTGCCCGGCTTACCCACAAAGAGCTGGCAGGCGAAAAGCGTACCAAGCGCCTCGTAGTACAGGTGCAGGATGATACCGGCATTATGGAACTGGTATGGTTTCAGGGAATTAAGTGGGTAGAGAGATACCTTACGGTTGGCAAGGCATATGTTATATTTGGCAAGCCGGGTTTGTTTAACGGCAAGGCGCAAATGTCGCACCCGGAGATGGAGCAGTATCAGCCGGAGGCGCTCAAACGCAAGGGCAACCTTACTTTACAGCCGGTATATAACTCAACCGAAAAATTAAAGCAGTTTTCATTAGACAGCAAGGGCCTGCTAAGGCTTACTTCTATTTTGCTGGAGCAGCACGTGCAGGATATTCATGAAAACCTGCCGCTTTATTTGCTGCAGCGTTTAAATTTAATGGGCCGGGCCGCAGCCTACCGCAACATTCACTTCCCCGAAGATGCCGCTGCATTGAATGAGGCGCAGCACCGCCTTAAGTTTGAAGAGTTATTTTTTATTCAGTTGAAATTGCTGAAAAACAAACTGCTGCGTACCCAAAAGTTTAAGGGTAACGTTTTTGGCAGCGTAGGCGAATACTTTAATGAGTTTTATCATCAGCGGCTGCCCTTTCCGCTTACCAATGCACAGAAGCGTGTAATCAAGGAGATACGGCAGGACACGCAGCGCGGCATCCAGATGAACCGGCTGCTGCAGGGCGATGTTGGCAGCGGCAAAACCGTGGTAGCCCTGATGAGTATGCTGCTGGCCATTGATAACGGCTTTCAAACCTGCCTGATGGCCCCTACCGAAATACTGGCCAGTCAGCATTATATTTCCCTTCAGCAATTATTGGGCGATGACTTCCTGAAAGTCGGCCTGCTTACCGGCAGCACTACCAAAAAGCAGCGCCGGCTTTTACATGAGCAGCTGGAAAGCGGCGAGTTAAAGATACTGGTTGGCACTCATGCGCTTATTGAAGACAAGGTACAGTTTGCCAATTTAGGCTTTGTAGTAATTGATGAGCAGCATCGCTTCGGGGTGGAACAGCGGGCTAAGCTGTGGAAAAAAAACGCATTGCCGCCGCATGTGCTGGTCATGACGGCCACCCCCATTCCCCGCACACTGGCCATGACGCTGTACGGCGATCTGGACGTATCGGTAATTGACGAACTGCCGGCCGGCCGCAAGCCCATTGAAACCAGGCATGCCTATGAAAACCAGCGCCTGGCTGTATTTGGGCTGATGAAACGCGAAATAGCTTTGGGCAGGCAAATTTATGTGGTGTACCCGCTGATACAGGAAAGCGAAAAAATAGACCTGAAGAACCTGGAACATGGCGCTGAGGTATTATCGCGCGAGTTTCCGGTACCGCAATACCAGCTGAGTATTGTGCATGGCAAAATGACCGCTGCCGATAAGGATTTTGAGATGCAGCGCTTTGTAAAGGGCGAAACCCAGATGATGGTGGCCACCACCGTAATTGAGGTAGGCGTTAATGTGCCCAACGCTTCAGTAATGATTATTGAAAACGCTGAGCGTTTTGGCCTGTCGCAGCTGCATCAGCTGCGCGGGCGGGTAGGCCGGGGCACCGAGCAATCGTACTGTATATTAATGAGCAGCCATAAGCTGAGCCGCGAAGGAAAAGTGAGGCTGGATACCATGGTGAAAACCAACAATGGTTTTGAAATATCGGAAATAGACCTTGAGCTGCGCGGCCCCGGCAACATTGAGGGTACGCAGCAAAGCGGCGTACTTGATTTAAAGCTGGCCAACCTGGCTACCGACCAGCAGCTGCTAATGCAGGCCCGCCAGCAGGTAGAAGAAATATTTGCAGCCGACCCACAGTTAGCTCAGCCCGAGCATCAGATACTGCAGCTGGCCTTCCAGGCAAAAAATGCAGGTTTAAGTTGGGATAAGATTTCGTAATCCCTATCTTAACCGCACATTTAAACTATTAACCCGGCTGCATGAAAAAATCACTGCTCTTCTCCTTATTATCAATTATACTGGCTGCACCATTGGCTGAGGCACAGGATTCTGTAACCATCCGCAAAATTTATGATGAGGAACTGGTAAACGGCCATTGCTATGATAACCTGCGCTACCTGTGCAAGCAGATAGGCCCGCGCCTAAGCGGTTCGGCCAATGCGCAAAAGGCGGTGGAATGGAGCCAGAAATTAATGAAAAGCTATGGTCTCGATCGTGTTTACCTGCAGCCGGTAATGGTGCCTCACTGGGTTCGGGGCGCTAAGGAGCAGGGCCAGATTATTGCCGGTAATACCCGGATACCGGTAGCCATTTGTGCACTGGGCGGCTCAGTAGCTACGCCTGCCAATGGTTTAACAGCTAAAGTGATTGAGGTGCATGGCTTACCTGAACTGCAAACGCTGGGTGAAGGCGCAATTAAAGGTAATATCGTTTTTTTTAACCGCCCTTTTGACGAACGTTTCATAGAAGCCGGACAGGCTTACGGCACCGCCGGCGACCAGCGTAACCGCGGCCCGGCTGCTGCAGCCAAATACGGTGCAGCCGGCGTTATTGTACGATCACTCACCGGGGCGCTAAATGATTACCCGCATACGGGCGCTACAGAATATGGCAAGGGGCCTGCAATACCGGCAGCGGCCATATCAACAGTTGCGGCAAATCAACTAAGCGCCCTGCTGAAGCAGCATACGGGCACACCTGTACAGTTTTATTTTAAGCAAAGCTGCGAGATGCTGCCCGATGCGCCCTCCTTCAATGTAGTGGGTGAGCTTAAGGGAACCGAAAACCCGAACGATTATATAACAGTTGGCGGCCATCTCGACTCCTGGGACCTGGCTGAGGGCGCCAATGATGATGGTACCGGCGTAATGCAGTCGGCAGAAGTACTGCGTATTTTTAAGGCGATGGGCTACCGCCCGAAACATACGCTGCGCGCCGTATTTTTTATGAATGAGGAAAACGGCGACCGCGGCGGACTGGAATATGCCCGCCTGGCAGCAGCTAATAAGGAAAACCACATTGCTGCCATCGAAACTGATGAAGGCGGCTTTACGCCGCGCGGCTTCAGTTTTGACGGCGTTAACCCGGCCTTGCTTAAATCAGTAAATCAGCGCTGGAAAAGTTTACTGGAACCCTACGAGGTTGACCGCCTGACTGCCGGCGGAAGCGGTACGGATATTGAACCTTTGAAGGAAACTGTGCCCGGCATCACATTAATTGGCTTCCGGCCAGATTCGCAGCGGTACTTTGACATCCATCACACGCCAAACGACGTGTTTGAAAACGTTAACAAGCGAGAACTGGAGTTGGGTGCCGCATCTATTGCAGCACTGGTTTACCTGATTGACCAACATGGATTAAAGTTTTAGTAGGTTAACCTGCAGGCAATACGTAAATTTGCCGCACACTTAACTACCACCTGTGACCAACGACGAAGACCAGCCCCTTAAAAAAGATTCCTTTGCGGCCCTGCGCTATAAGGATTTCAGGGCTTACATTGGTATGCGTTTCTTTTTTACGTTTGCCTATCAGATGCAGGCTGTTATTATCGGCTTTTATATTTACCAGCTTACAAAAAACCCGTTCAGCTTAGGCCTGGTTGGTTTATGCGAAGCAGTACCCGCCATTAGTATTGCCTTATATGGCGGATATATTGCTGATAAATCTGAAAAAAGGGGAATGCTGCTCAGTATATTTACCATGGTTTTTTTCGCTTCGCTCACCATGATGCTGGTTACCATGAAAAGCATGGGCAGCTATATCCATACCGGGTGGATTGTACCCGTTATTTACATTATGATATTTTTAAATGGTTTGGCCCGCGCCTTTTACGGGCCGGCCACATTTGCCATTTATGCGCACAGCATACCTAAGGAGGTTTACCCCAACGGCAGCACCTGGAGCAGCTCCAGCTGGCAGATTGCCTCCATCCTGGGACCTGCGGCAGGCGGATTGATTTATGGTTTTTATGGTATTACGGCCACCTTTTCAATTATCGTAGCTTTTGAGCTCATTTCGCTGGTTCTGGTATTTATGCTCCGTAAATACCCGCCGGTTTATATCCCCAAAGAAAGTATCTGGGAAAGCCTGTCGGCAGGCATTTATTTTGTGCTGAATAACAAGATGATGATTGGCGCCATGAGCCTCGATTTGTTCTCTGTATTTTTTGGCGGTGCTGTGGCTTTATTGCCCGTGTTCGCCAACGACATATTGAAAGTAGGTTCCGAAGGGTTAGGCATTATGCGCGCTACCTCCTCCCTGGGTGCCGTATTGACTATGCTGGCCATGACCCGCTTTTCGCCCATGAACCGCCCCTGGCGTAATCTGCTGATTGCAGTAACAGGTTTTGGCTTGTCCATCATTTGCTTTGGCTTGTCGCGCAGCTTCTACCTGTCGCTCTTCTTTCTGTTTACTGAGGGCGCGTTTGACAGTATCAGCGTTATTATCCGCGGCACCATTATGCAGCTGCTTACACCTGAGCAGATGCGCGGCCGGGTATCTGCTGTAAACTCGATGTTTATCGGCTCCTCCAATGAAATCGGCGCGTTTGAGTCGGGCACTGCAGCCCGGCTGCTGGGCACTGTGCCTTCTGTCATCTTTGGCGGCAGCATGACTATGCTGATTGTGGGCATTACCTACTTAAAAACCAAAGGGCTTATCCCCAGGCGGCTGGAAGATATTCAGCCAGCGGAGGCAGGGGTCAGCAAGGTAGAATAACAAACAGCCTCTAACTGTTTACCCGCTTTACTTTCACCCAGAATAAATATACCAGCGCACCCAGAACCGGCACTACCATAATAACCGTAATCCACAAAATGCGGGCAGGTATATTCAGCCAGGGGGTGCGTACCAGGCCGATGATGGTTATCAGAGCCAGAATCAGCCATAGGGCTAAAAAGATTAATCCGAAGATGCCGCTGAAAGCCGGGGTTATCAAATACATAACGTCACACTTTGTTAAATGCAGGCTCCGCGGTATGGCGCTCGCCTATTTGCTGGCGCCACATAGCATAATATAAACCCTTTTGCTGCAACAGGTCGGCATGTTTGCCTGCCTCAATAATGTTACCCTGCTCCAGTACATAAATACAATCGGCGTGCATAATGGTGCTCAGGCGGTGAGCAATCAGGATAGTGATATGATCCCGGAGTATAGAAACATCTTTGATAGTTTCTGTAATTTCCTCCTCCGTCAGAGAATCCAGCGCGGAAGTGGCTTCATCGAATACTAAAATATCAGGGCGGCGCAGCAAAGCGCGGGCAATGGACAGGCGCTGCTTCTCTCCGCCCGAAACCTTAACTCCGCCTTCACCAATCACACTATCTAAACCCTTATCGGCACGGGCCAGCAGGCTTTGGCAGGCCGCGCGGTGCAGTACCAGCATACATTCTTCATCCGTAGCTTCAGGGCGTACAAACTGCAGGTTCTCGCGGATCGTTCCTGAAAACAGCTGGGTGTCCTGCGTTACAAAACCGATTTTTTCGCGAAGCTGGTCCAGATCAATATCTCCGCTCGAAATACCATTGTATAGAACAGAGCCTTCCAGCGGCTGATACAGCCCTACCAGCAGCTTAACCAGCGTTGTTTTACCTGAGCCCGAAGGCCCTACAAAAGCAATAGTTTCCCCGGTACTTACATTAAAATTCACATTATTCAAGGCGTTACGGTTAGCCGTTAAGTGTTTGAAGCTCACGTCGGCAAATTCCAGGTTCTGCAGATTTTCAATTATCACCGGTTTTACAGGCTTCACCTCAACAGGGATTGACAGTATGCGCTTGAAATTACCTAATGATACTTCTGCCTCGCGCCATGCCTGTATTACGTTGCCCAGCTCCTGCAGCGGGTTAAACAGAAAAAAGGAGTAAAACAAAAATTTAAAGTAATTACCCGGTGTTAAGGTGCCCTTAAAAATCAGGATGAGCAACACCAGCACCATAGCGCTGCGCACCAGGTTTACTACTGTGCCCTGCACAAAACTCATGCTGCGCACAAACTTTACCTTTTTCAATTCCAGATCCAGAATGCGGTAGGTGGTTTTATTGAGCCGTTCAATTTCCTGGCTGGCCAGGCCCAGGCTCTTTACCAGTTCAATGTTGCGCAGAGACTCTGTAGTAGAGCCTGCCAGGCCAGTAGTTTCGGCCACTATTTTACGCTGGATGTTTTTAATGCGCTTACTTAGCGCCGTGCTTACAAAGGCAATAACCGGGATGGCCGCAAAATAAACCAGTGTTACCTTGTAGCTTACGCTGAGCGAATAGAATATAACAAACACCATCCCTACCAAACTTACAAACAGCACGCTGATAAAGGCCGTGATAAATTTTTCGCAATCGAGCCTTACCTTTTGCAGTATGCCCAGGGTTTCGCCGCTGCGCTGATCCTCAAAAACCTGAAAGGGAAGTTCCAGCGAATGCTTTAAACCATCAGAATACATTTTGGCGCCCACCTTTTGTACAATAATGTTGGTATAATAATCCTGAAAATTTTTAGCAATGCGCGATACCATAGCAGCGCCTATAGCCAGCCCAACGAGCAGCATAGAGCCATGCAGCCGGTACTCATAACTGTAATTTTTATGATCCTTAGGCACCATGTATTTATCCACAATGGTACCGGTAATCAGAGGATCCAGCAGGGAAAAGCCGATATTGAAGGCGGCCAGTATGAGGGCAAATATAACAAGGCCGCGATGGCGGGATAAATAGGAAAGCAGTAATTTCATTATAGTAACAGCAAAAATAAAAAAAGGGAATAGCGTAACGGCATATTCCCTTTAATTTGACATTGTTTTGGCGGTTTAAACCGTCATGATTTCTTTCTCCTTGGCATCAGAAATCTGATCAACTTTTACGATAAAAGTATCGGTCAGCTTTTGAACGTCGCCCTCTCCCACCTTTATATCATCTTCCGATACGCCTTCAGTTTTCAGTTTCTTTATTTTTTCGTTAATATCCTTGCGGATGTTACGCACAGCTACCTTACCGCCTTCAGCCTCTGCCTTTAAACGTTTTACTAAATCGCGGCGGCGCTCTTCAGTAAGCGGCGGCACATTAATACGGATAATAGTACCATCGTTCTGCGGATTTAAACCCAGGTTTGATTCCTTGATAGCCTTTTCAATAGCCACCAGCATGTTTTTTTCCCAGGGCTGTATAATCAGCGTACGGGCATCCGGCGTGTTTACGCTGCCAATCTGGTTCAGCGGTGTCGGCGTGCCGTAGTAGTCAACGGTAATGCCATCCAGCATGGCGGGGTTGGCCTTGCCGGCACGTATTTTAGACAGTTCGATGTCGGTATAATCAATGGCTTTCTGCATTAAAGCCTTAGCGTCATTCAACTGTTTCTTAATGAGTTCGCTCATTTTATTTATTTCTTTTTGATGCAAAAATATAAAAACTTTGCGTGAACCGGAACTTATAGGGCTAACAGAACTGATTTTCTTAATTACTTAACCCCTTATTCAGGCCTTCGCGATCAGAAAAGCGGGCCTTTGTTTCGAGTATTTATTTTGAATTTTTACTTATTTAACAAGCGTTCCTAAATGCTCACCTTCGGCGATGCGCTTAAAATTACCTTCCTTGTTCATATCAAAAACGATGATAGGCAGCTTATTTTCCTGGCACAAGGTGATGGCAGTCATGTCCATTACATTCAGGCCCTTGTCGTAAACTTCCTGAAACGTAATTTCATCATAGCGGGTTGCTGAAGGGTCCTTCTCCGGGTCGGCAGTATAAATGCCATCCACACGGGTACCTTTCAATACTACATCAGCCTTAATTTCGATGGCGCGCAGCGAAGCAGCCGTATCGGTAGTAAAATAAGGGTTACCGGTACCCGCACCAAAAATCACGATACGGCCCGACTCTAAATGCGACATGGCACGGCGGCGGATATAAGGCTCACAGATCTGCTCCATCTTGATGGCCGATTGCAGGCGGGTATCTACCCCGATGCCTTCCAGGGCGCTTTGCAGGGCCATGCAGTTAATTACAGTAGCCAGCATACCCATGTAATCAGCCTGGGCACGTTCCATGCCTGATTTTTCTGCACTCAGGCCGCGAAATATATTGCCCCCGCCCACTACGATGGATATCTCCATACCTGTATCCAGTACCGTTTTAATATCATGTGCATATTGCAGCACCCGGTTGTTATCAATACCGTACTGGCGTGTACCTAATAAGGCTTCGCCGCTCAATTTCAACAATATTCTCTTATATTTCATGGGTTGAAGTTTTAATTGATGTGTGATTAAGATTTATAATTCGCCTTATAAGTATCGCCGGCTATGATAGTGTCTATTACCTCAAACCGGTCATTGAAAATGATCAGGTCGGCATCATATCCGTCGGCAATTTTTCCTTTGTGCGTTTGCCCTGCCAATTGTGCCGGGTATAAGGAAGCCATATTGATGGCTTCTGCCAAGTCAATACCCACTTTTTCTACACAATTCTGTACTGCCTTCAGCATAGTCAGGCAGGAACCCGACAGCGTGCCATCGGGCATTACATAACGGTCGCCTTTAAGCTGGTGCTGGTAAGCGCCCTCCGCAGCAGCAGTTACTGCATCGGTAATCAGAAACAGCTTATCGCCCAGCTGCCTTTTAGCCAGGCGGATCATAGGAAAATCAACGTGAATACCGTCGGCCACAATACTGGTGTAGGGCCGCTCCTCAAAAATGGCCGGAATAATGCCCGGTTCGCGGTGGTGCATCTGCGGCATGGCGTTATACAAATGCGTAATGGCCTTTACCGGATGGTGGATGAACGCCTTGCCCTGCTCATAAGTAGCATCGCTGTGGCCGGATGATATAATAATGTTCTGGCTGTGCAGATAATCAATCACTTCCTGATCCTGCAGCTCGGGCGCAATGGTCATCATCCTGATTTCGCCATCGGCCGCCTCTACCCAGCGTTTAATCTCGGCAAGCGTACCCTTTTTAATAAATTCGGCTGGGTGTGCGCCTTTACGTTTAGGATTAAGGTAGGGCCCCTCGAGGTGCAGGCCCCAGAAGTTGCCCCTGCTTTGCGGCCGGTAAGCCCTGGCTGCCTCAATGCCTGCCTCAACTACGGCATTGCTGTTGGTAGCAATACACGCTAAAAAACCGGTAGTACCTTGGCTTAGCAAGTCGCTTTCCATCTGCTGCAAGGCAGCCACTTCGGGTTTGCCGCCAAATAACTTGCCGCCGCTGCCATAAATCTGCAGATCAATCAGGCCGGGAGCTACATAAGCGCCTTTTAAGTTGATTGCAGTTGCATCTGCCGGTAAATTGCCGTCATCAATTATCTTAATAGTTTGCTTATCGCTGATTAATATTGCTTTACTGGCGGTGATGATACCATTGGAGATAAGCCTGAGGTTGTAAAGTGCAGTTATCATAACTTTGAGCAAATTTTACGGCAAAAAAAATCCCCGCCGTTTGGCGGGGATGAAGATAAAAAATTTAAGCTCCTAAAGCAATCCGCTTAAAGGCGGTTACAGTTAATCCTTTTTCCACACTGTTCAAAAACTGAGCAATGTTTTTGGAAGAGTCCTTTACAAACTCCTGGTTCAACAGGGTTGAGTCTTTATAAAATTTGTTCAGCTTGCCCTGAGCAATCTTCTCCACCATTTCCTCGGGTTTGCCCTCCGCACGGATTTGCTCTTTGGCAATTTCAGTTTCGCGCTGAATGGTAGAGGCATCAACGCCATCCTTGTCAACGGCCACCGGATTCATGGCAGCAATCTGCATGGCCACGTCTTTGCCGGCTTCGTCAACACCTGTGCCATTGCTGCTCAAAGCTACCAATACCCCTAAGCGGAAGTTAGCATGGTTATAAGCAATAACCTTAGGCCCTTCTAACTCGGCATATTTGGAGATGCTGATACGCTCGCCGATTTTACCGGTTTTATCAATAATCAGATCGGAAATTTTAACACGTTGTGTTTCGGTATCCATTTCCAGATTGTTCAGGTCTTCCAGAGTTTTCGGGGCCTGCTGTACTGCAATATTGGCAATGGCATTACCAAAAGCCACAAACTCAGCGTTTTTAGCTACAAAGTCGGTTTCGCAATTCAGTTCAATAATTACACCGCGCTTGCCATCTTCAGACACGCGTGAAATTACTACCCCCTCATTAGACTCACGATCCTGACGGCTGGCGGCTACCTTAGCGCCCTTTTTCCTTAAGAAATCAACGGCAGCCTCAAAGTCGCCGTTGGTTTCGGTTAACGCTTTTTTGCAGTCCATCATGCCTGCGCCTGTTTGCTGGCGCAGCTTGTTTACATCGGATGCAGAAATTTGTACTGTTGACATGATAATGTGAGTTGTGAATTGTAAACAGTGAGTGTTTAAACCCACCTTGTTTACTTCAAAGTATTTATTTTAATTTCAGATCTGGCAGTTTACAGCCCATAAGTATTTACTGTAAACTGCCAGCTTAATATATTAATCAGGCTGCGCCCTGGCCTTCAGTTGCAGAACTGTCAACCACGTTGGCAGGCGCTTCTGTTTCCGCTGCCGAACGGCGGCGGCGGCCGCTTTCGGCTGCTGCTTCGTTACCGCCGTTATCGGCTTTAGCCTTAGAAGCTGCTGCTTCTCTTTCGGCCTCATCATCCTTTTCGCGCTTGCGCTCGTCCAAACCCTCTTGTATGGCCTGAATCATGATACCGGTAATCAATGAAATTGATTTGGTAGCATCGTCATTAGCCGGGATGGGGAAATCAATATTTGACGGATCTGAATTGGTATCCACCATTGCAAAGGTAGGGATGCCTAATTTCAGGGCTTCGGCTACGGCAATGTGTTCCTTCTTTACGTCAATCATGAACAGGGCAGCCGGCAGGCGGTTTAAATCTGAAATACCGCCTAACAGGTTTTCCAGTTTAACACGCTCACGCTGAATCATTAAACGCTCCTTTTTAGAAAGGTTGTTGTAGGTGCCGTCCTTAGTCAGCTTGTCAATGTTCGACATTTTCTTGATTGACTTGCGCACGGTAGCAAAGTTGGTTAACATACCGCCCAGCCAGCGCTCGGTTACATAAGGCATGTTCACGTTTTTTGCATAATCGGCCACAATATCCTTTGCCTGCTTTTTGGTAGCTACAAATAATACCTTACGGCCCGATTTTACTATTTGCTTTAATGCCGCGGCGGCATCCTCAACCTTTGATAGGGTTTTATTTAAATCAATAATATGGATACCGTTGCGCTCCATGAAAATGTACTGTGCCATTTTCGGATCCCATTTGCGGGTAAGGTGACCAAAGTGTACACCTGCATCCAGTAAATCCTGATATGTTGTTCTTGCCATTGTTGTGTCCTCCTTAAAATTTTAACGTTTACTGAACTGGAATCTCTTGCGCGCTTTCTTGCGTCCTGGTTTTTTACGCTCAACCATACGGTCATCGCGGGTCATGATACCTTTGGCACGCAGTGCGGGTTTCTTTTCAGCATCAAGTTCAACAATAGCTTTGGCTATGGCTAACCGAACGGCCTCGGCCTGTCCCTTTACGCCGCCGCCTGCTACATTTACCTGTACATCAAATTTACCCTCAGAGCCTGATACCAGGATGGATTGGGTAACAATGTACTGCAGCGGTAACGTAGGGAAGTATTCTTTGTAATCCTTACCATTAATGGTAATGGCGCCGTTGCCTTCGCTCAGATAGATGCGGGCAACAGCAGTTTTTCTTCTGCCTGAAGTGTTGGTTGTGGGCATTTCTTTTCTCCTTTAAAATTAAAAGTTAAACGGCTTTAGGGGTTTGTGCTTCATGAGGATGCTCTGCACCGGCATATACATGCAGGTTACCATAGATGGCACGGCCCAAACGACTTTTAGGTAGCATACCGCGCACGGCTTTTTCAATAACGCGCTCGGGATGCTTTGCCATTAACTCCTTAGGAGAAATGAAACGCTGACCGCCCGGATAGCCGGTATAAGAAACATATTGCTTGTCGGCAAATTTGTTTCCGGTCAGTTTTACCTTGTCTGCATTAATAACTATTACGTTATCACCGCAGTCTACGTTTGGAGTGAAGCCTGGTTTGTGCTTACCGCGAATCATCATCGCGATTTTTGAACACAAGCGCCCCAAAATCTCGCCCTGGGCGTCAACAACAACCCATTCTTTGTTGACGGTCTTTTTGTTGGCTGAGACAGTTTTGTAACTTAACGTATTCACTTGCTTTAAATTAAATTGATTAAACAGTTTTCTATACCCCGTAATTTCGGGACTGCAAAGATACGTTAATCCGGCTGATTGTCAAGGGCGTTGAGAGAAAATTTTGAAGGCAGAAGATTAAAAAGGGCTGTAAACTGTTTCAACCCGGATAAAATGCATATACAATGCCTGTTAATGCCATATACCCGAAAATTTCTTGTCAAAATCGGTACATCTGCGATTTGAATTTATAACCGGATATTCACAGTACCGTTTAAACGTAGATTACTTCCCAGCTTACATTATTACAACTAATATCTTGTTTTGTACTTATAATGAAATATATCCACACCTGATAAAAGCTAAGAAACTGCTTATTTGTAGGCAAAAATCATAAATTTGGCTACGAACATTCAAGCTGAGAAGATAGAACTGGTAAAGCGCTTGCTTGACATTGATGACGAAGCAACCTTGCAGCAAGTGAAGGAGGTATTTGAACGCCATGAAAAGGATTTTTTGACTGATTTGCCCGAGTACGTAAAGGCAGGGATAATCAAAGCTCAGAAGCAGGCAGCGCAGGGCTTACTTACTCCACATGAAGAAGTAACGAAGCGGCATGTTAAATACTTATGATTTTAGCTGTTTACTGGACTGCTGAAGCTTTAGAAACCTTCGAACACGTTATTAGTGCCATTGAAACTAAATGGGGAACCATAGCAGCAGAAAAGTTTGTAAGGAGTACTTACAAGATTATAAATTTAATTGTTGAACAGCCTTACTTGTTCAAGTCATCCCGGTTGCCTGATACCCGTTTGGCAGTTATTACTAAATAAACTTCCATGTTTTATGAGGTTACTCCCCACCAAATCAATATTCTGTTTTTTTGGGACAACAGGCAGGAACCAATAATATAATCTGTCTGCAGGCAATTTATGCCGCTTGTATTTAGTTTATCAGGTTACTCACATTATACTTTGCATAGCAAAACCCTTGCAGAAACACAACAAGTACCGTTTAAAATGCGTTTAAACGTTTTTACACTTTGTAAGAATAAGTCCGCCGTTATGTTATATTTGTTTCTATGAAGTCTGAGCTGAATATCGCTTTTTTGACCTGTACAGATCCGAAAGACCGCAAATCATGGTCAGGCATACATTATCAAATGCTAAAATCGCTGGAGAAGCAGTTTACTCAGGTTGTACCGCTGGGGCCGGTGAACAAAAGCAAGCCGCTGTGGTGGTATTTAAAATTACTTAATGATGTACACAGCCTGTTTTCTCGGCAGTATAATATATATCACAATAAAGTTTCATCGCGGTATTACAAACCCATCTTTGAAAAAAAACTAAAGCAGGCCGAGTTTGATGTTATTTTTGCACCGGTTGCTTCCATAGAGTTAGCTTACCTGGAAACCGACATACCTATTGTTTACTATTCAGACAGCTCCTTCAGGCAGATGATCGATTATTATCAGGATTTTGCCAGCCTGACAGAATACTCAAAGCGGGAATCTGACCTGATACAATCCCGGGGCCTGCAAAACTCTGCTGTGGTGCTCCACTCTTCAGACTGGGCAACCAACTATGTTGTTGAAAATTACAACATTGATAAAAACAGGGCATTTACGGTTACCATGGGCGCCAATATTGACAAAGCCCCGGATATTAAAACCTTAGAGCAGAAGACCATTGATAAAAAAACATGCAACTTACTGTTTTTAGGGGTTGACTGGGAAAGGAAAGGCGGCCCTATTGCCTTTGAAACCCTGTTAGAATTGAATAAATTGGGTATAGATGCCCACCTGACGGTTTGCGGATGCGTACCGCCAAAAAAGTTTGCTCACCCGAAAATGACTGTTATTCCTTTTCTGAACAAGAATAAAAAGAGCGAGTATAACCAGTTTCTGGAGCTGCTGTTCAAAACGCATTTTCTGGTACTGCCAACCAGGGCCGAATGCTCAGCCATTGTTTACGCCGAAGCAAGCGCCTATGGGATACCCTCAATAACCACAGAAACCGGCGGCGTGGCCAGTATGGTAGAAAACGATGTGAACGGTTACAGGCTGCCGCTTGAAGCCGGCGGCATTGAATATGCTAAAACGATTAAACAAATTTTTGAGGATGACGATCATTATCAAAAACTGGTTTACAGCAGCAGGGCTAAATTTGACAGTGAATTAAACTGGGAAGCCTGGGGAAAAAAGGTTAAGCAGATTATCCTGGATTACAGGAACCAATAAATATTTTATACAGGCAGCTTTTTTTCCAATTCTATTACCACCTTTGAACAAACTGCTTAATATGCCTTTTACAAATCACATTAAAACATCCTCTCACAGCATCAGCCGCAGAAAGTTTATTTATAACACAGCCGGTATTACAGGCGCTGCGTTATTTTCATCCTCAATATTGTTAAGTAATGCTGCCGGTTTAACAGCTATCAGCAAGGAGGTTACCGTAGGGCAAGTTATCGACTTGTTTATCAGCCAGGTGCCGGGCGGCGTTAAGGCTAACACGGTTGATACCCTGAAGTCGGGCAGCAGGGATACGGTGGTTACCGGCATGGTTACCACCATGTTTGCCACCATCGGCGTAATCAAACAGGCTATTGCTTTGGGCGCTAACTTTATTATTGCCCATGAGCCTACCTTTTATAACCACACAGATGATACGCAGTGGCTGGGGCAGAGTGATGTTTACCAATACAAGGCCGCCCTGCTTAAACAGCATAATATTGCTGTATGGCGTAACCACGATTACATACATACGCTGATGCCCGACGGCGTTCAGAAAGGGCTGGTAGAGCAATTGGGCTGGCAAAGTTTCGGCAGCCCGGCGCAGCACATCTTTACCTTAACCCCTGCACCTGCCCTTGGTGAACTGATTAAACATGCCAAACAGCGTTTAAATATCCGGCAGCTGCGCTACATCGGCAATTTGGCGCAGCCCTGCCAAAAGGTGCTGCTGCTTCCCGGCGCACCCGGCGGCCGCAGCCAGATAGGTAACATCATTAAATATCAGCCTGATGTTTTGGTGTGCGGTGAAATATCAGAATGGGAAACGGCAGAGTATGTACGTGACGCCCAGACTGCAGGCAAGCCGCTTGCCTTAGTTGTACTGGGGCACATTGCCAGCGAGGAACCAGGCTCGGAATTTATGGCGCAGTGGATCAGAAAAAATGTGCCCGGAACTAAGGTGACCCACATACCGCCGGGCAATTCTCTGTCCTTCGCCTGATGAGGTAAGTTAACTGCAGATAACTCATTTTTTCTTCCGGGAGGAATAACTTTTTATGCCGGGCTTCGTAAAAGGACACATCGAAGTTTCACATTAATCATTTATTCCGATGAAAAAACTTATACTTTTAGCCTTTTTCGTTGCCGCAGCTGCAATGAAGGTTTCGGCACAATCTATTGTTGCCAACAAAGCGGCTCATCATGTAGGCGAGCATGTTGTTGTGATTGATAACGTGCGGAACGTTACCTTTTACAATGATTCAACTGCGGTGCTTGATTTAGGCGGCAAGGGCAATAATGCTCCGCTGAATGTGGTTTTCAAATTTAATCCGAAGTTTAAAATGAACTCTCAGATGTTTAAAAGCTGTAAAGAGGGTAAGCTGGAAGTTTATGGCAATGTTATTTCAGTACTGAACCAGCCTACCATAGTTATTACGGATCAGGAAAACGTGCATTTTCTGTCTGATGCCAATAACAATAAATGGTTAGGTCTTTCCCAGACAGCTGCGCTTAACAAATAAGCGGCTGGATTGTATGCTGGAATGTTTAAACCAATTATGGGATGACTAATATTTCAGGAATTAAAAATTATTTGAATAACTTAGTAAAAATTTAGCCTTACTAAGTGAAAATATTTTTTGTCGCCATTGTTACGATTTGCTTGCTGGCCGGTCGTGCATCAGCTCAGCAGGTTATCCGTGCAAAAGAAGCCTACAAGCACGTTGGGCAGCAGGTAACCGTACGAGACAGTGTTTACCACGGTCAGGTTTATGATGACTCAACCCTGGTGGTAGAATTAGGGAACAGGCGGCTCATCGCTCCGTTAAGCGTAGTATTCTCTGCCGGAAAAAACCCTAAACTGGCTGAACCTAATTATGTGGCTAATTACCTCCAAAAGGGACCGGTTATCATTACCGGACAGGTTTTGATGATTAAGGGCCACCCTACTATCATTGTTACCGATTGGAATGCATTAAAATTTGAGCGTTAATTACCCCAGATAAATTTATTACAGATTGTACGGCTCTCTGATTTATAATCAGGGAGTTTTTATTTAAGGTTATAACTGTAACCTCAATGCCATAAGATGACTGACAAGGCTGCCGTTTAGTTACTGCTGCCCGATTTTTGTTAAACTATGTATATGAGTACAAAACCGATTCGCCTGAGCGTGCTTGATCAGTCTCCTGTGCGTAAGGGCGTTAGTGCAGCGCAGGCCGTACAGGAAACCATTGCCCTAGCAAAACACACTGAAAATTTAGGTTACACCCGCTTTTGGGTAGCCGAGCATCACAATACAACCAGTCTGGCCGGTTCAACGCCCGAGGTATTACTGGCTAACCTGGCAGCGCAAACCCAAAGCATTCGCCTTGGTTCGGGCGGGGTAATGATGCCCAACCATAGTGCGCTTAAGGTAGCCGAAAACTTCAGAATGCTGGAAGCGCTGGCACCCGGCCGTATTGACCTGGGTATGGGCCGAGCACCTGGTACCGACCGGCTGACCGCTTCGGTGCTGAACCCTTCGAACCAGTTTAAGGAGCAGGATTTTATTGAGCAGCTGGCCGACCTGCAGGATTACTTTCATGATGCCGGCACTCCCGGTACCATTCAGGAAAAAGTACAGGCTATACCGAAAGTGCAAACCGTGCCCGGTATGTGGCTGCTCAGCTCCAGCGGGCAAAGCGGTTTGTTTGCCGCCCATTTTGGGATGGGACTGGCTTTTGCGCATTTTATTAATCCTGTGGGCGGCGCTCAGGCGGTTGATTTATACAGGGCAAGGTTTAAGCCTTCGGCAGACATGGCAGAGCCTCAGGTAAGTGTGGCCGCCTTTATGTTCTGCTCGGAGGATGAAGAGAAAATCCGCAGGCATGAAGCAGTAATGAAACATCGTTTTTTACAGTTAGAGCGCGGTGCAGGCCTGGTGCCTGTAACTTATGAGGATATCGAATCAGAAACTTATACGCTCGCTGAGCAGGAACGTTTGAATTACCATGCCAGGCGCATGATTACCGGCACGCCTGCACAAATGAAAACCAAACTGGATGCTTTCTCCGCTACTTACAAGGTTGATGAGCTTATGGCAATTACCATTACCGAACAGTTTGAGGACAGGCTGCAGTCATACAAACTGCTGGCCGACCAATTTCTTTCGGCAAATTAATTTACTCAAAGTTAAAATGGCAAGGTAGTTGTAACGCTTTTCTGTACATATTAAATATCTACAATTATGACAGGTACAGCACCCAACCCAACAGAAGTATTAAGCGATCTGATCAAAATCAACAATGATCGCGCGGATGGCTTTGATAAGGCCATCAAGGATTTAGGCGATGGCGATTCGGATCTGAAAACTGTTTTTGAGCAATACAGCCAGCAGAGCCGCAGGTTTGCGCAGGAACTTATTGCCGAAGCAGCCAAAACCGGCGGCGATGCGGACACCTCAAACAGCGTAAGCGGCACTATACACCGCGCCTGGCTCGATGTGAAAGCCGTGTTTACCGGCCACGACCGTAAAGCAGTGTTACAGGAATGTGAGCGCGGCGAGGATGCCATTAAAAAAGCTTATAATGATGCATTGGCCCCACAGGGCGGTTTAACCCCCGAAATCAGCTCTGCGGTAAGAAACCAATCAGTAGAAATAAGGGCGGCCCATGATAAAATCAAGGCACTGCGCGACAGTCAGTAATCATACAATTCGTTATATCAAAAAGGCCGTTTTGCAGATGCAGAATGGCTTTTTTGATATAAAGTCAAAGTATAATGATTTCACTATAAGTTAAAATCAAGGGCAATTTTACAACAAATGCATTCGGAATTACGTATTATAATCATATTTTTGTATCCACTTATTTTAACATATCTAACAAAGCATTCGTGATTATATTAATCTTTTTTATCGGGCACTGGTTTTTGTCGCTGTTCTTTCAAACATTTTATCTGCATCGTTATGCCGCTCATAAAATGTACAGTACGCATAAGGTAACCGAGCGCATTTTCCATATGCTCACCTTTATAACGCAAGGCTCATCTTTTTTAAACCCCAGGGCTTATGCCATTATGCACCGGGAACACCATGCCTACAGTGATACGGAGAAAGATCCGCATTCGCCGCACTTTTTTACTGATGTTTTCCAGATGACCTGGAAAACAGCGCTGAGTTTCCGGGAGCACGAACGCAGGCTGAAAGAACCTGAGCAGCGCTTTAAAGGCAATTATCCCGAATGGCACCTGATAGATTACTATGGATCGCATAATGCCACGCGGCTGATGTTCATGATATTATACACTTTGTTCTATGTGGTTTTCGCTACACAGTGGTGGATGTACCTGCTGCTGCCCATTCACTACTTTATGGGCCCTATACATGGTGCGGTAGTAAACTGGTGCGGCCATAAGTATGGTTACAGCAATTACAATAACGGCGATAAATCAAAAAACACCACCCCGTTTGATTTTTTAATGTTAGGCGAACTCTTTCAAAACAATCATCATAAGTACCCTAACAGCCCCAATTTCGGCAAACGCTGGTTTGAGGTTGATCCGGTTTATCCGGTGATGAAGATGATGCATTACATGCGCATTATTAAATTACGAAAACCCGTTGCCGGCAGCTTGTTTTAGTTTATCCCATTCAAGCATAATCTGTTTAAGCCTGAGTATATCATTTACGCTCAGGCTTTTTTTATGGAAACTTTAAAGCCGCCATCTGATTTAAAACAGTGTATATTTGGCTTTATTCAAACTGTTATAAAATGAGTGTATCTGTATTGGCCCAAACGCTTAAAGGCTCAGAAATTATAAAGATAGGCAATGAGATTAATGAACTGAAAAAACAGGGGCAGGATATTGCCAACCTCACCATAGGCGATTTTGACCCCGGCATATACCCTATCCCGCAGGAACTGCAGCAGGGCATCATTGAAGCCTACCGGGCGCATCAAACCAACTACCCGCCGGCTGATGGCGTACTGGTGCTGCGCCAGCAGGTTTCACAATTTTTGCAAAGGGAGTTTGAATTAAGTTACAGCGCTAATGAAATACTGGTGGCCAGTGGTTCACGCCCGCTTATTTACTCCGCTTACCTCGCGCTTGTTGACCCCGGCGATAAGGTTATTTACCCTGCACCCTCATGGAATAACAATCATTACTGCCACATAACCGGTGCGCAGGAAATAGCTGTAACAACCGCCCCGGAAAACAATTTTTTACCCAGGGCGGCCGATTTACGTCCGCACCTGCAGGGAGCTACCCTGCTGGCTCTCTGCTCACCGCAAAACCCAACGGGGACAATGTTTGAAGAGGCAGATTTAGAAGAAATATGTGATTTGGTGATTGCGGAAAATAATCGCCGCAGTGAGGGGGAAAAGCCTTTGTACATTATGTACGACCAGATTTACTCGATGTTAACCTTTGGCAAAAAGCATGTTGACCCGGTAAGCCTGCGCCCTGAATTAAAAGATTACGTAGTTTACATTGATGGCATCTCCAAATACCTGGCTTCAACTGGTGTACGTGTGGGCTGGGGATTCGGGCCCGAGAAAATCATAAGCAAGATGCGGGGCATTGTAGGCCATATGGGCGCATGGGCGCCAAAGGCCGAACAGGTAGCTACCGCACAGTATTTGCAGCAGGATGAAGACTTACATTATTATCTGAGCGGTTTTAAAGGCAAAATTCAGGAAGTGTTGACAGCTTTGTACAACGGTTTTCAGCGGTTAAAAACCAATGGCTTTGCCGTTGATGCTATACAGCCTATGGGCGCTATCTACTTAACGGTAAAAATAGATTATACCGGCAAAATAACCCCTGAAGGCACCTTGCTTAAAGAGGCAGCCGATGTAAATTTCTATCTGATTAAGGAAGCTAAAGTGGCATTAGTGCCATTCTCAGCCTTTGGTACCGGACCGGATGTCAACTGGTTCAGGGCTTCAGTAGGTACCAGCACTCTGCAGGAGATTGAGGCCATGCTGCCCAGAATTGAAACAGCGCTGGCAAAATTAAGGTAACCATCTTTCTATTTTTTTATTATACCACACGCAGCCGAAGCATTTTTGTAAATTCAGCATCAACGCTTCGGCTGTGCTCAGCATAACGGAACTATAACCTTCAAATCTTTACCAGCACTTTATGCCTGCCGGAACCCTTTTTCTGATACCTGTACCCCTGAGTGATGATGCTGCGGCTAAATCATTTACGCCTTACTTAACCAATACCATTAATCATATCACTGAGTACATTGTAGAAAATGAAAAAACCGCACGCAGATTTTTAAAACAGGCCGGCCTGATTACGCCGCAAAGTGAACTGACCATTCATGACTACGGTAAGCACAACCGCGATCAGTCTGCCAGCGCCTTCTTTAAAGGCTTGCTGGCAGGAAAAGATGTTGGCCTGATGAGCGAGGCCGGCTGTCCCGGCATTGCCGATCCGGGTGCAGATTTAATAGCCGAAGCGCATCGCAGCGGTATTAAGGTAGTACCGCTGGTGGGCCCAAGCTCAGTTTTACTGGCGCTGATGGCTTCTGGTTTTAACGGTCAGAGCTTTACCTTTTATGGTTATCTGCCTATAGATAAGGTGCAGCGCAGCCAGCGCATCAGGGAACTGGAAAACCAGGCGGAAAAGTACAATCAAACACAAATATTTATTGAAACGCCCTTCCGCAATACCGCCGTGCTGGAAGAGATTGTACGCACCTGCAAACCGGGCATACGGCTGTGCATTGCCTGCAACCTAACCGCAGCTGATGAGCTGGTACAAACCAAAACCATTGGCGAGTGGAAAAAACAGCTGCCTGACCTGCACAAAAAACCAACCATTTTCCTGCTGTTCCGTTCCTGATAAATGCGTATTACGGACAGCCATCCCGAGGTAGTGATTGTTGGCGCGGGGCCGTCAGGGCTGATGATGGCTGCACAATTGCTGCGCAATGGCATCCAGCCGGTTATTATTGATGCCAAGCTGGGGCCTACCTCCCGCTCCAGGGCGCTTGCTGTTCAGGCGCGCACAATGGAAATTTTCAGGCAGATGGGTTTATCCGGGCAGATAATTAAGGATGGCACCCATGCCGGCGGCATGAAGTTTTATGAGCTGGGTACAATGACCGTGCAGCTTGAATTTAAAGATGCGGGCAGGCACCAAACTCCATTTCCTTTTGTTGAACTGTATGAACAAAACAAAACCGAACGCCTGCTGCTGAATGAGCTTACCCGCCTGTGCTGCACCATTTACTGGGATACAGAACTCACCGGCCTGCAGCAATTGCCCGATGCTGTTCAAGTGCAACTGAGTAACAATGCACAAGCCTATTCTGTAAACTGTAAATGGCTTATTGGCGCTGACGGCGGGCACAGCCTGGTGCGCAGGCAACTGCAAATTGACTTTAAGGGAGATACTTACCCTCACTGCTTTTATCTGGCCGATGTTCAATTGCGTAATGAGGAGTTAAACCACCATTACATGCAACTGTATCTCGGTAAAACAGGCTTTGCCGCTTTCTTTCCCATGCCCGAGCAAAGCCATTACCGCATTGCGGGCAATCTGCCGGTTGTTACAGATGCTGAAAACTTACAGCTGGGTGATGTGGAAGGCTACCTGAATACCATTACTGGTTTTAAGCTGCAGCCGGTTAAGTGCCGCTGGTTTACCACCTACCAGCTGCATCACCGCATGGCCGGGAAGTTTAGCCTTAACCGCTGCTTTCTGATCGGGGATGCGGCCCATATCCACTCACCTGTTGGCGGGCAGGGTATGAATACGGGATTGCAGGATGCTTACAACTTAGCCTGGAAACTGGCGGGTGTGCTTAAAGGCCAGCTCGGGCCCGATGTATTAACTACTTACGCTGCTGAACGGATGCCGGTTGCTGCACAGTTACTGCAAACCACCGACCGTATCTTCAATATTGTGACGGCTAAAAATCCGCTGGCGGGTATCCTTAAAAGATGGGTATTACCTAATGTGCTGAAGCGGCTGTGGAAAAGCGAAGGTTTCAGGCAGCGGTTTTTTATCCGCTTATCGCAAACCGGCATACAATACCGGAACAGTAAGATCAGCCTGCATTTAAGCCGTGCAGACCACATCAAAGCCGGCGACCGCCTGCCCTACCTGAAAATTTACGATGAGAAAAAGCAGCAGGAAACAGATTTGCATGCCTGGTGTACCAAACCGGGCTTTACGCTGATTACATTCGGCGCTTTACAGGAACAGTACATATTTACCCTGGCCCGATGGATTACACAAAGCTACGGCAGCTACCTTAATTTTTTCCACATGCCGCCTTCCATCAAAAACCAGCATGTGTTTGACCGGCTCGAAATTAAATCCGGGCATGTAAAAGCCATCATTGTAAGGCCTGATATGCATATCGGCTTCATGGCTGATACCACTGATATGGAAATTATCAATAATTATCTGAGGAACACTATGGGAATAACCGGCTTTTGATTTTGTGCAAGATTTATCTATCAGCCATGTATGGTTTCATGCTTGCCATAATTTTGAATTACCTGCGCCTCATAAGCCAGGTATTCTTTCCATCGCTCATCAACATTGATGTTTTCGGCATATTTTTTAGCCAGGCGGATGAACATAGTATAATGACCGGCCTCGCTGATCATCAATTCGTGATAAAAGGCAGAAAGCTCCGGATCATTAATATTTTCTGATAATACCTTGAACCGCTCGCAGCTGCGCGCCTCAATCATGGCCGAGAACAGCAGCCGGTCAACCAGCTGGCTGGTACGGCCGCCGCCTTTAATAATAAATTTTGCTAATTGCCCCACATAATCATCCTTGCGTTCACGGCCCAGCACATAACCACGAGCCAGAATAATATCATGTACCCGCTTAAAATGATCCATCTCCTCCTGCACCAGCAGCGCCATTTCCTGCACCAGGTCGGATAGGTTGGGGTTCTGCACAATCAGGGTAATAGCATTGCTGGCCGCCTTCTGCTCACAAAAAGCGTGGTCGGTCAGTATTTCTTCAATGTTGCTCTCCACCACGTTAGTTACCCAGCGCGGGTCGGTAGGCAGCTGCAGTTTCAGGATGGTTTTTTCACTCACAGCGGCAAAGATAGGTGTTAATCTTATTCATTGAAAGCAAGGTTGATACTCAAAAGACGGGGCTATAGCTGGCTGGAATTTAAAAATAACGTTTAACGGTATAGATTTTTATCCTCAATGAACTTTAATACCGCATCGGGCACAAAATACTGCACATTCTTTTTTTGAGCGATGGACTGGCGAATAAAGGTGGCTGATAGTTCCATCAGCGGAGTCATGGTAATGGTAACGGCCGGGTCGGCGGCCAGGTCAGCGTTCTCATAGCCAGGCCGCGGGTAAACGTATATGCGGTAGTTGCGCAATATTTGCCTATAATTTTTCCACTTATGCAGTGAGGCCAGGTTATCCGAACCCATAATGACTGCAAACTCATGCTGAGGATATTTTTCGTTTAAATGGGTAAGAGTATCTATGGTGTAAGAAGGCTGCGGCAACTTGAGTTCCACATCGCTTACCTCCAGTTTGTCGGCATTATCGGTGGCCAGGCGGGCCATCTCTATCCGGTCATAAGTATTAATGAGGCTGCCATATTTTTTGAGCGGGTTTTGCGGCGTAACTACCAGCCATACTATGTCAAGCTCGGTGTAATTAGCCATATAGTTGGCAATAATCAGGTGCCCGATGTGAATCGGGTTGAAAGAACCAAATAACAAGCCTATTTTCATGCGTTGCCGTTGCTGTTTGTTAGTTCATTGTTTACAGGTAGTAGTTAGCGCTGATAACACCCTGATCGGGGTTTAAACCAGCAAACATCAATTTTATCAGTTCCTTAAAAAATTATCTACTAAATCTCTCGCTTCTTTGCAGGCGGTTTCTAGGTCATAGTTTCTTAAGATAATATCAAATTTAGGGGCATAGTTCAACTCCTTTTCCGCCTTTTCAAAACGCTCATTTAATTTTTCAAGGCTGTCTGTACCCCGGCCGGTAAGGCGCTCTATCAGCACTTGTAATGATGGAGGCTGCACAAACACGGCCAGCGCCTGCTCGCCGTATTTGCGTTTCAGGTGCAGGCCGCCCTCTACATCAATATCAAAAATTACGGTTTTGCCGGTTTGCCAGATGCGTTCAATCTCCTTGCGCAAGGTACCATAAAAGGTGCCGGAGTAAACCTCCTCAAACTCCACAAACTGCTTTTTGGCAATGCGGTGCAAAAACTCCTTTACACTGATAAAATAATAATCCCGGCCATCCTGCTCATCACCGCGGGCTTCGCGGGTGGTGGCCGAAATAGAAAACTCGAGTTCGGGGAAATGCTTGAGCAGGTGGTGCACTATGGTGGTTTTACCTGCGCCCGACGGAGCCGAAAATATCAGGAGTTTCCCTTCTTTCATTCGTTATTATTTTATTGGTTTGTCCGTTTATCAGGTAAACTGCCCGGCTAAGCATTAAACCTGTAAACTATAACACGTTCAACAATTGTTCTTTAATCTTTTCAAGTTCTTCCTTCATGCCCACTACCAGTTTTTGAATACCGGCATCATTGGCCTTTGAACCTAAAGTATTTACCTCCCGGCCAATTTCCTGCGAAATAAAACCCAGCTTTTTACCATTGGCATCGGCGCTGTTCAGGGTTTCCAAAAAATACCGGCAATGAGTTTTTAATCTTACCTTCTCCTCTGTTATATCCAGCTTGTCGATGTAATAAATCAGCTCCTGCTCCAGGCGGTTCTGGTCAACATATTCGCGGCCGGCCATATCGGCCAAGTGCTGCTGCAGCCGCTCGCGAATTACCGGAATACGTTTAGGCTCCTGGCCCTCTACCAATTCCAGGTTATTTAAAATTAAACTGATGCGGTATTTCAGATCTTCTTCCAGCACTTTTCCTTCTTCGGCCCTGAATTTTTGAAAAGCTGCCACAGCCTGCTTAAAGGTATCATCTACCGCTTTCCACTCTTCTTCAGTAACGCTTTCCTCGTTGTATTTTACCACATCAGGCAAGCCTAAGGCGAGCTGCAATAAATTAGAGGTCTGCTCGTTTAAATCTGCGCTTACTTCCTTTAACTGGTTATAATAGTATTTTAATAATTGGGTATTAATACCGGCAGCCTTAACGCTGCCCTCGGTTTGCTCAGCGTTAATGGACAGGTTTACCTTACCGCGCTCCAATTGCTTGCTGCACTCGGTGCGTAACTGAAATTCTTTATCAGAAAATGCTTTGGGGATGCGTAGCGACAGTTCTAAAAATTTACTGTTCAGAGATTTAAGTTCGACGGTATATTTGGTGCTGCCTGAGTCAAAGGAAGCTATACCGTATCCAGTCATGGATTTTATCATGCGCAAAGATAGGGATTTGTATTGATTTTTGAGTTAATAAGCCGGAAAGCGCAGGAGTTGAGGTGGTCACAATTCATCATTTAACATAATTTTACATTTTAACTAAGCCTCAATGCCTAATTTTGCCGGCGGATGTTAAGGTGTTCATATTTTTTCGCGGTTTGCATTGCTGCGCTGTTGCTTTTTGCTCCTGTAAGGCTCAAAGCACAGCAGGTAAACATTAAGGGTATCACTCTGAAGGCTAAATCCATAGACAGGCTGGCAGAGGTTACTGTAACCAACTCCAAAACAAAGGCTATGACCATGAGCGACTTGTACGGGGTATTTACTATCCCTGCCAGTATAGGTGATACGCTTGTATTCAGCCGGCTGGATTATACCGTTTTTAAACAGGCTGTGCCGGGCAGCAACGATCTCATTATTTACCTGGAGCCAACTGTGATGCTCAATACCGTTATCATTAAGGGGCATAGCTTGAAGCAGGAGCAAAATGATGTAATGGCGGCTTACCGGAGCAAAGGAGTTTATAATAATGGCAAGTCATCCGTGCTTTCATCCATCGCATCACCTCTTAACGGCTTATATGATGCCTTTGGCAAAGCGCCTCGGCAGGCCAGGCGTTTTAATGATTATATGAAGGAAGAGAATAAAGCTGTACAGATTAATAAAAGATTTACCAGAACGCTGGTTGAACAAATAACCGCTATGCAGGATGATGACCTCACCGCTTTTATGGATACCTACCGGCCGGATTATGACGACATTATAAAATGGACCGATTATGAACTGATTGATTATATTAAACGGTCGGCAGCCAGTTACAATAGTTTTAAAAAGGATAAACCTGCACCGGCGCCTGTATTAAAGGCACCTTCAGATTCCTAAACCGGCGCAGGCTTTTTCAGCAGCCAGCTTTTCGGCAATCTTTTTACTGAATTCTTTACCTAAACCTATCGCTTCGTTGTCCACTGTTACCTGTATAGTGAACAGCTTGCTGCTTTCGCCATCCTGGTTGGAGATCAGCTCAAAAGTAACGTCCTTGCCATGGCGCTGGCACCACTCAATCAGCTTGCTTTTAAAATTAGTTTCCGTTTGCTCCAGTTTATGAATGTCAATGTGCGATTTGATGATGTGATTGAGGAGGAAGCTCTTGGTAAAATCATAGCCCTTGTCCAAATAAACAGCGCCCACCAGCGCCTCAAAGGCATCGCCCAGCAGTGAACCCTGCCGGGATGAATTTACTATCCGATGATCATACTCAACCAGCTGGTCGAAGCCCAGCTTGCGAGCCAGCTGGTTCAGGTTGGCCCTGTTTACAATTTTTGAGCGCAGTTCAGTTAAAAAACCTTCGTCCTCATAAGGATAAAGTTTAAACAGCACTTCGGCTATTACAGAACCCAACACGGCATCGCCTAAAAACTCAAGCCGCTCGTTACTGTTTTTTACCCCTTTCTTAACCGGTTTTGCCACCGATTTGTGCCGGAAAGCCAAGCGGTATAAAGACAAATTGCCCGGTATAAAACCGAGCAAATTCTTTAACTGCTTAACGTATTTTTTATGCGGAGATAAGTAGAGCTTGTATAACCGGCTTAAAGGCATAAAAGGCGATAAAATTACGCTTCGTACTTTTTAAATATAACCGAAGCATTATGGCCGCCAAAGCCAAAGCCGTTACTTTGAGCAGCCCTTACCACACGTTTTTGAGCTTTATTGAAGGTAAAGTTGATGTTCGGGTCAAACGCCGGATCATCGGTGAAATGGTTGATGGTAGGCGGTACCATATCATTTTTTACAGCCAGTATGGCCGCAATAGCCTCAATGGCACCGGCAGCTCCCAGCAAGTGCCCGGTCATTGATTTGGTAGAGCTGATGTTTACACGATATAAATTATCCCCGTAAACGCCCTGTATAGCCTTTACTTCCTGCGGGTCGCCTATCGGGGTTGAAGTGCCATGTACGTTTATATAGTCAATATCGGCCGGGGTCATGCCGGCATCTTCAAGGGCGGCCTGCATTACCAGGCTGGCACCCAGCCCTTCCGGGTGTGGCGCAGTCATGTGATAAGCATCAGCGCTCATGCCGCCGCCCATCATTTCAGCATAAATCTTAGCTCCTCTGGCCCTGGCATGTTCCAGTTCCTCTAAAATAATGGTGCCGGCGCCCTCGCCTGCCACAAAGCCGTCGCGGTCTAAATCAAACGGCCGTGATGCAGTTGCGGGATCATCATTACGGGTAGAAAGCGCATGCATGGCATTAAAACCGCCGATGCCTGCCTCGTTGATGATAGCTTCTGAACCGCCGCTGATAAACATATTGGCCTTACCGAGGCGCAGATAGTTAAAGGCATCAATCAGGGAATTGTTAGATGATGCACAGGCAGAAACCGTAGTGAAATTAGGCCCCCTTAAGCCGTATTTGATTGAGATATGGCCGGGAGCAATATCAGCAATCATTTTAGGGATAAAAAAAGGGTTAAAGCGGGGAGTACCATCGCCTTTGGCAAAGTTAACTACTTCATCCAGAAAAGTTTTAAGGCCGCCGATGCCCGAACCCCAGATTACGCCGATGCGGTTTACATCAAGCTCGTCAAAATTCAGCCCGGCATCCCTTACCGCCTCTTCTGTTGCGTATAAAGCATACTGTACAAAAGGATCCAGCTTACGGGCGTCTTTACGACCCAGAAAAGCATCGGCATCAAAACCCTTTACCTCGCAGGCAAACTTGGTTTTGAAATGTGTAACATCAAAGCTTTTAATAAAGGCAGCACCACTTACCCCATTGATTAAACCTTCCCAATACTCAGAAACGCTGTTACCAATAGGAGTAAGTGCACCCAGCCCGGTTACTACAACTCTCTTAAACTCCATTTAACTGTTTTAAGGAGTTTTAATTATTTAACGTTTTTTTCAAGGTAGGCAATAGCCTGGCCTACGGTGCCAATAGTTTCCGCCTGATCGTCAGGAATAGCTACGTTAAATTCTTTTTCAAACTCCATGATCAGTTCCACGGTGTCTAATGAGTCAGCACCAAGATCATTGGTGAAACTTGCTTCCGGTGTAACTTCACTTTCGTCAACACCTAATTTTTCTACAATGATAGCCTTTACTCTTGAAGCGATATCAGACATGATGCTTTATGTTTAATGATTAAATAAAATTTCTGTGCAAAGAAAAATAAATTTCATCAAATATCAAATCTAAAATCCAATGCTTTATGTTAACAATATTTCGGGTGCACAGTTTCAGTTTGTAATTTTATACCTCATTTGCTTCCAATGTTAAATAAAAAGTTTTTGAAGGTTGATGCCGACCTTGAATTTGAGCTTATCGCCCT
The DNA here is from genome assembly GCA_964241965.1 of uncultured Mucilaginibacter sp. Taxonomy (GTDB): domain Bacteria; phylum Bacteroidota; class Bacteroidia; order Sphingobacteriales; family Sphingobacteriaceae; genus Mucilaginibacter. The sequence continues at coordinate 28,136 of CAXTAP010000003.1, read as the reverse complement.
CATTACCACCCTTAAAGACTATCGCGCCTGCTACCTGATTAATAAGCATCTGAACTTTAATTTTATTAAAATAAGCGAGCTGGAGGTGGACATTTACCAGCACAGCACTGAGCCGGCTCTTTTTTCGAGATACCATTACCAGTGGGAGGCTACCGAAACCGACTTTTACTTTATAGCCAACCGCAGCGCCGACGGTGTTCTATTACCTGAAATGCGCGAGGCTGATTATTACCTGATCGTAAAAAATTATATTGACGAAGCGGAACTGGAGGACTTAATTTACAGGCTTAACCAAATACCAGAAATAATCTCGGCTGTAAAGATTAATCCTAAAAAAATAAAATCACACGAAAATCTGCTATTTTAGCGCGAAATTTAAGTGTTGAACGGACACAGTGCAAATAACAAGGCAAGCCAGTTAACCCCGAAATATGAAATTATCCTATAATCGTACCAAAATTGTGGCCACTATGGGCCCTGCATCTGCTAAAAAGGATGTATTGCTGTCCATGATTAAAGCCGGCGTCAATGTTTGCCGCCTTAATTTTTCGCATGGCAAGCCCGAAGACCATCAAAAAACGATTGACCTTATCCGCGAAATCAACGAGCAGTATAAAATCAACGTTGGCATCCTGGCCGATTTGCAGGGCCCCAAAATCCGCATTGGTTTGGTAAAGGATGGCGGCATCCACCTGGTGAATGGCAAGCATATTAATATTACTACCCATGAGTGCATTGGCGATGATAACCAGATTTATATTACCTATGATACCTTTCCGCAGGATGTACAGGCTGGTGAAACCATCTTGCTTGATGACGGCAAGCTTCAGTTAAAAGTTATTGAAACCAACAGAAAGGATACCGTTGTATGCGAAGTATTGCATGGCGGCATCTTAACTTCGCGCAAGGGTGTTAACCTGCCCAATACCAAGGTTTCTATCCCAAGCTTAACAGAGGAAGACCTGGAGAACCTGCAGTTTGCGCTGCAGAATGATGTAGAATGGATAGGCCTGTCGTTTGTGCGTACCGGCGAGGATATTGTGGAATTAAAGCGCATCATCAGCCGCAGCGGCAAGGCGGCTAAGGTGATAGCCAAGGTAGAAAAGCCGGAAGCTATTGATAATATCGATGCCATTATTGAAGCTACCGACGGCGTAATGGTAGCCCGCGGCGACTTAGGCGTTGAAATGCCGCTGGAAGTAGTACCGATGCTGCAAAAAATGATAGTACGCAAATGCCGTGCTGCCTCTAAGCCGGTTATTGTGGCCACCCAGATGCTTGAATCTATGATTACTACCCCAAGGCCAACGCGTGCAGAAGTGAATGATGTGGCTAATTCCGTGCTGGATGGCGCTGATGCCGTAATGCTGAGCGGTGAAACTTCGGTAGGTGAGTTTCCGCTGATTGTTATTGAAACGATGGCCAAGATTGTGCGTAATGTGGAAGAAAGCGGCTACCCGTTCAACTCGCCTAAGGAGGCAGGAGCAGCCAGCCCGTCACAGCCTGCCTACCTGAGTAATGCCGTTTGCGAGTCGGCTGTTTATTTAGCCGGCCATACTGAGGCGGTAGGTATTGTATCCATGACGGTTTCGGGCTACACCGCCTTTGAAATATCCAGCTATCGCCCAAAATCAAGCACTTACATCTTCACCTCCAATAAAACCTTATTAAACGCCTTGAGCCTGGTATGGGGAGTACGGGCATTTTACTATGATCATCTGGAAAGCACCGACCAGACCATCAGTGAGGTAAATGAAATATTAAAAACTGAAAATCTGGTAGAGACCGGTGAAGTGGTTATTAATACCGCTGCCATCCCGATTGAAAAGCAGGGTAAAACCAATATGCTGAAAGTTACGGTGATTGAGTAAATCCCACTCAACCCTCCCCCCAAGGGGAGGGCTATTAGTAAAAAAGGCAAGAAATTAAAGCTTCTTGCCTTTTTAGTAAAAGTATATCGTTTATAGCCCTCCTCTTGGGGGAAGGTTGGGCGGAGTGTTTAATACACTTTAGCTTTGCAAACCTTCTTTTGCAGCTTGTTCATACTGCTGAAGCGGTAATTCCAGTAAATAGTAATCAGTTCCATGCGCATTTATCGTTTTTTAAATTTTCTCTGTTATAAATTACAAACGATGAAAGCAATGGTTTAAGTATAACCGACTTTTTTGTTAATTAATTGTTAGCAGCTTGCGTTATAGAGTGGTTTACTGCTTCTTTTTTGTTGTGATGACAACTACACCATCGGCACCTTTATCACCGTATTTGTCTGTAGCATTCTTTCCCTTAAATACAGATATGCTCTCAATATCATCAGGCTTAATGTTTTTTATGTCTTTTGTTTCCTTACCATCCACAATATACAGCGGCTGATTAGGGCCATTCAGGTTCTCAACAATTACATCCTTATTAGTTTTTGCGCCGGATGGCTTTGTATCAGGCAGGGTAAACTGTATGGGTACAGTAAACCGGACACGTACTGGCCTGTTATTTTGCCTGCCGGGTGTCCACTTTGGTGACAATGAAACAGCCCTTACAGCTTCCGCATTCATGCCATAACCAGGACCTCTTATAGCTTCAACATCCGACAGGCTTCCATCTTTTTCAACGATAAAAGTTACAATGACGCGCCCCTGAATCCTTGCTTCGCGCGCATCGGCCGGGTAGCGGATATTTTGAGCCAGAAATTTGTAAAACCCTTCCATTCCATCCTGCGGAACGGGAGAGTTTTCCACGGCGGTAAATATTTCATTATGGTTATTGGAAGTATCATTTGATGAACCGGTATAATAAACTACATTAACCGTCTTAGTGGTGAAATCAGATATTGTGTAATTGCTGCCTGTTTGAACTGTAAACTTAGGTTTTACTGTTGTATCAGCCGTTGGCCCGGCATTGCCGGTCTGCTTTATTGGTTTGTTATAGGCAGAAACCCGCTGAGCAGTTGTAGCGATAGTTTTCACCGGATCAACCACTTCTGATGCCGGTGCATCCATTACCTGCCGGGCCTTAAAATTAATTTTGCTCACCGTATTGCTTTTGCCAATAGTGGCTGATGAAAGTACCAGCATAACCGCAAACAGAGGTGCCGACAGGCCATACTTAACCAGCGCTATGCGGTTAGATTTGTTTTTTTGTAACATGATGATTCGTTGTTTAAGTAAACTTTTATCAAAAAAGGGATTTGTTAACTGATGAACAGGCGCTTCAAATGCCTGGCTGAACAGTACAGATGCATACTGGCCTTTGGGCGTACCGCTACTGATTACCCGCTGGTCGGCAATAAATTCATGTATATGCCGGATGGCTGTACGGTACAGGTACATCGCCGGGTTAAACCAATTCATAACAAGCAGCAGTTCCATCAGCAGCCGGTCGGCAGAGTGGCCCTGGCGCACATGGGTTTGTTCGTGGGCATTCATTACCTCGTGGCCGGGCAAGCTGGTATCTACCTGTACAATGCCGAAAAACGAATAGGCATCACCTGCCTGCGGCTGCCGCAGCAAGCGCCTCAGCGCAAGCAGCTGCAGGCTCAGCTTTATGGCCATGCCGATACAGCCGGCTAAATAAAGGCAGCCTGACAGTTCGCCCAAAGTGAGGCTATTATCGGGCATGGCCGTTATGTTCAACAGCTGCGCTGGATTAGCCTGATAAATAGTTTGCTGTACCTGTTCGGTTATAAACCAGTGCTTCACCCAATCTGACTGTATCAGCGGCAAAGTAAAGGACAGCAGTGCCGAGGCCACCAAATAAATGCGGTTAAGCTGAAAAAAGGTTTCCCGCCTCAACAGCAGCAGGTAAAAGGTATAAAACAATAACAGGTACAGGTTTGCCAGCAGTAAGTATTGCCACCAGGTTGTCATCATTGTTCATTTTTAAGTTTTTCAATCATTTTTAAAATTTCATCGGCCTGTTTTAAGTCAATCTTCTCTTTTTGCATAAAGAAGGAAAACATGCGCTTTACCGAATTATCAAAGTAACCGTTCAGCAGTTTGCTGGCTGCAAAGTCTTTATACTGCTCCTTGCTGATGAGCGGGTAATATTCATGGCTCTTGCCATAGGCCGTATGCCCCACAAAACCCTTGTTCTCCAATATCCTGATGATGGTAGATACCGTGTTATAGGCCGGCTTAGGCTCAGGCATCTGTTCAATCACCTCCTTTACGTAGCCTTTTTTCAGCTGCCACAGCACCTGCATAATCTGCTCTTCGGCACGCGTTAATTCTTTTATTTCCATTATCTTGCTATACTGCTTAATTAAATTTCATTTGATAGTATATTTCAAAAATTGTATTTGTCCTATCTGATTTGTAATCTTTATAGTTTTTTGCCCTGAGGTAAGCATCAACTCTTTATCGTCTTTCTTGCTTTCTATCGAAACAATATCTACTGGAACAGCTCTTTTAATATCTTCATTACTGTTGTAGGCAAAAACTAAACAGGGAAATTTAATTTTTATTGAGTGAGCAACTGCTAAACTCACCTGATGATTTTTGCTTAGCCAAGCTGGCCGTCCATGTACATAAATCGTTTGCGGATGATAAACATTTACATCAAAAGATTTAGTATCACTTGCAATATTAAAGGCTTGGCCGCTATCGTTAATAAATACAGCATCGTAGTTAACATGCACTATTCTTCGATAGGGATTGTCGATATTTGTATTACTGGTTTCTGTAAGCTGTACCTGATCAATTGTAAGAGGATCAACACCTGATAGTTTTTTAACCCTACCTGCCATCGCCATCACCCAACTATTTTTTGTAGAATCCTCTATTGCGTGATCGTATCCACAATAAATAATGAATTTGGAATTAGGGTTTTTATTCATAATAGCATTAATGTGCTCAGCTTCCTGCTCTTCCCTATTAGCACCATTGGCTTTTACATCTGCTTCATAAGGAAAAATATAATAGTTTAAAACTAACGCCTTGCGGATCAAATTACCAAAACATGGTTCATCATCATAATTCCATTCTTCAATAATCGGATACTTTCTTCGGTTAAGCAATGTGTCTGTATAAGTTAAAGCCTCTAACCCTAAGTAGCTGTAGCCTATCTTCTTTAATCCTTCCAAAAGGGTATTTACAAATACACGATGTTCCGGATGATTATGAGATTCATTAATAATAATTAATCGTGTTTTCTTAGCCTGCTTAGTGATATATTCTATGGCTGGGTATGGTTTGTAGGTAGCAAAAGAAGCGACTTTGTCATTCGATAAGGTTGGCATTTGCTCATTGAGCATATAATGATCATAAGTTTCTAAATCTAATTTATACTCTCCGATTAATGAATAATTAAATGCCCCGAATTGAAACCGATACGGGTTTGTATCGTTTTTTAGGGCGCTGTCAATTTGAGACTTATATTTATATATTGTGGTCTGTCCTGTAGTATGCTGTACACTAAAGTTAATGGCTCCTATTAAAAAACAATATTTTAACAATCTCATTTTTTCATTAATCAAATTGCCGAGTATAAACTAAAAACTTAGTCAAAGCTATAAACTATAAACCACACTATCAACTAATTTTTTAGTTTTTATATATTTTTATTCGTTTTACTGAATGTAATAGGTTAAACTTTGTTATCAGGATTCAATCTCCTATTTTCAATCAGACTAAAATTGCTTAATCTCAATGAAAATTATACTTTGCATATGGGCTGCTATGCTTGTACTTTGCGGCTCTGGTTACGCACAAAAAATGAACAAAACTCAATTAAGCTATCCATCTGCTAAAAAGGGAACTGTTACCGACACTTACTTCGGCACCGAGGTGCCCGACCCTTACCGCTGGCTCGAAGACGACCGGGCGGCTGATACCAAGCAATGGGTACAGGCGGAAAATGCGGTAACACAGAGTTACCTGTTACAGATACCTTACCGCCAGGCTATTTATCAGCGCCTGCAAACGCTCTGGAATTATGAGAAGTTTGGTGCGCCCTTTAAACAGGGACAATACATTTATTACTATAAAAATAACGGTCTGCAAAATCAGGCAGTACTTTACCGGCAAACCGGCACCGGTTCGCCTGAAGTTTTTTTAGACCCTAATAAATTTTCGGCCGACGGCACAACTTCATTATCCGGCATCAGTTTTACCAGAGACGGCAGCCTGGCGGCCTATCAGTTATCTGAAGGCGGCTCCGACTGGACAAAGGTGGTGGTACTTAAGGCCAGTGACAGAAGTCTGGTGGGCGATACCCTACACGATGTCAAGTTTTCGGGATTGGCCTGGAAAGGCAATGAGGGTTTTTACTACAGCAGCTATGATAAGCCCAAACAGGGCAGCCAGCTGGCCGGGCTTACGCAATACCATAAACTTTATTACCACAGGCTTAATACCCCGCAAAGCACAGATCGGCTGATTTTTGGCGGCGAGCAAACACCCCGGCGTTATATCGGCGCCTATCTTACTGAAGACGAACGTTACCTGGTAATCAGCGCAGCCAACTCCACCACCGGCAATGAACTGTACATACAGGATTTGAGCCAGACCGGCAGTCCAATTATTAATATTGTTAATAATTTTGATAATGTGCACGAGGTAGCAGATAACGCAGGCAGTAAACTTTATATCCATACCAACCTGTATGCGCCTAACTTCAGGCTGGTTACTGCTGATGCTGCCAACGCGAAACCTGCGCTCTGGAAAGACCTGATTCCTCAAACGCAGAACGTGCTCTCCGTTTCTACAGGCGGCGGCAAGCTGTTTGCCGAATACCTGAAAGATGCTACTTCTCTGATTCAGCAATATAATATGGACGGGCACCTGGAACGCACTATTGAACTGCCCTCGGTAGGCACGGCAGCAGGTTTTGGTACTAAAAAAGAAGAAATTGAAACTTACTATACTTTTACCTCCTATATATACCCGCCTACCATCTTTAAATATGATATCGCCGGCGGGAAATCAACCTTGTATAAAAAACCGGCAGTACAGTTTAACCCCGAACAATATGAATCGCATCAGGTATTCTACCCGTCTAAGGATGGCACTAAAATTCCGATGATTATCACTTACAAAAAGGGAACAGTATTAAACGGGCACAACCCTACAGTGCTATATGGCTACGGCGGATTCAGCATCAGCTTAACGCCGGCTTTCAGTACCTCCAACATAATTTTGCTGGAGCAGGGTGGCATCTACGCCGTGCCTAACCTGCGGGGCGGCGGCGAGTACGGCGAAAAGTGGCACCGGGCCGGTATTAAAATGAAGAAGCAGAACGTGTTTGATGATTTTATTGCGGCTGCTGAGTACCTGATAAAACACAAATACACTTCAAAAGATTATCTGGCTATATCGGGCGGCTCCAATGGCGGATTGTTGGTAGGCGCAGTAATGACACAGCGGCCCGACTTATTCAAGGTAGCCCTGCCCGCCGTTGGCGTAATGGATATGCTCCGCTATAACCAGTTTACCGCAGGCGCCGGCTGGGCTTATGATTATGGCACCGCGCAGGACTCGAAGGAAATGTTTGATTACCTGTATCATTATTCACCTTATCATGCTTTAAAACCGCAGGATTACCCGGCCACGATGGTTACCACCGCCGACCATGATGACCGCGTGGTACCGGCGCACTCATTTAAGTTTGCAGCCCGTTTACAGGAAATGCAAAAGGGCCCTGCCCCTGTAATTATCCGCATTGAAACCAAGGCAGGGCATGGAGCCGGTAAATCAACCGCTCAGATTATTAATGAGCAGGCAGACAAATGGGCGTTTGTATTTTATAACATGGGATTGCCCTGGAAGTAAATTGCTACTGTACCTGTATAAAAAAGGGCCTGTTTTATAGCAGGCCCTTTATCGTAACTAAATTTACTGTGGCCTGCCATGACCATGATTGTGATCATCCCCATGACCCTGACCATTGTTATGCCCACGATTGTCGCCGTAACCATTTCCATGATCGGTCGGCTGGCCACCCCGATTGCCATGATTATAGTTTCCATGATTACCATGATAGTCCTGACCGCCGTTACCTCTGTTACCATAACCTTGTCCACCATTGCCATAGTTTCCGCCGTGGCCCTGGCCGCCCCGGTTATCATGCCAGTGATTCTGATAACGAGCATCACGGCTATCCCGAATTAAGTGCTGATCATGACGGCCACGGTAATTGGCGTAATGAGAGCGGTAATAAGGAGCGCGCAACCATGGATTGCGCTCGTTAACTACCACTTTGTAACCATTATACAAATCGTAATTGCTATAACGCTGAGGCAGGTAAGCTGCGTGTATCCAGCTGTTATTATCAAAGTACACATACTCATGGGTAGGCACTGAATAATAAGCATCAATATCAGGCAGGTAATAATACTCCGCATGGTCATAACCAGTTGGCCCCCAATCGGGCTGACTTCCAATGTTGACTCCCAAACTTATTCTAAGCTGTGCGTTTGTGAATTGAAAGGTAAGGCAGCCTGCTAACAGCACCGCCGTAAAAAGTATCTTTTTCATAGTTTCGAATTGTGGTAGTATGACCATCGAAACCCGGAATGGTTTATTTTACTCTTCCTTTAGCTGCGCCATCGCTTAACCTGCAGGCTGTTTAGGGACTTTAACAGCAGTCAGCGCTTGCTGCGGTTTGCCTATAGTTTTGTATTTGCCCTGCCCGGATAAAATACTGTCCAGCCGGCTTTTGCTTTGCATAGTTTTTACCGCCTCGGCCAGGTCTAAATCATATTTAAAATTAACTTCAAAGCGGCCTTTTTCAAAGTAGTAGCGGTCGGCAATTTCATTTTCCAGCACCTGCTTTATTTCATCTTTGTGCAGCTGCAGGTCACTGCCTTTTGCAGCAGCCAGTTTGGTTTTCAAAGCATCATACTCCGGCTGAACGGCGCTGAACTGCTTCTCGCGGCTGGTTTCTATTTTAAAAGCATCAAGCACTTTTTCACCTGCAGTGCTGTACGAGTAATTTTTACCGCCCAGATACTTTACAAAGTCGCTGTAATCCTGATCAGTAAAACTGAAACTCTTAACATCCTTTGCTTTGGGATGGCCGATATAATAAGCATTTGCATAGTCAAATATCAGCAGCTTGTTTACCAGCGCCTGGGTAATTTCGGCAAAATGTTCCTGCTTTACAGGTAAGTCAGGATATACGCCGCTGCCGTCGTAAACCGAACGGCCGTCTTTAGTTTTATATTCATGCAGCGAGGAGTCGGCTATGCGCACTACGCTGCCATCATTTTTGCGGTGTGTATAATCCAGCGCCTGCACGCACCTGCCCGATGGGATAAAGTATTTGGCAATGGTTATTTTAACAAGGCTATTATAAGGTAAGCTAAATGTTTGCTGTACCAGCCCTTTACCATAACTGCGCTGCCCGATGATAACGGCACGATCCAGATCCTGTAAAGAACCGGCCACAATTTCGGAAGCTGAGGCTGAACGGCCGTTTACTAAAACAACCAGCGGCAAATCTGGCGCTAAGGGAGTGCCGATTGTACGGTAAGTATAATTCTTATCGGCTATCTTTCCTTTTTGCGCTACCACCTCTACATCCCTGCCCACAAACAGGCTTACAATTTTCACAGCCTCCTGCAATATTCCCCCGCCGTTGGAACGCAGATCGAGTATAATGCCTGCCGGATGATTTTGCTTCAGGCTAACCAGGGCTGCGGTTACTTCGTCAGCTGCGTTTTCCAGAAATTTATCCAGCTTTATGTAACCCATGTTGCCCTTTACCATACCGTAATAGGACACATTCGGCTGGCGTATTTCGGCACGCATCAGGTTTTTAACTATGGGCGCGGTGTCGGGGCGCTTTATCAGCAGCTTAACCACAGCGCCTTTGCTGCCTTTCAGCAGCTGGCTGGCCTGATCGGTAGTTTTACTGGCTAAATCAACATCATTAATTTTAAGTACCTGGTCGCCGGCCCTTACATCGGCCCTCTGTGCCGGAAACCCCTCATATACATCAGATATATATATCTTTCCATCGCGCAAAAATATACTGGTGCCTATACCGCCGTACTGTGTATTTATATAATGCAGCTTATAGTCCTCCAGTTCCGACTCAGGCACAAATTCGGTATAAGGATCCAATCCGTCCAGCATGGCATCCACACCGGTTTTTACCATTTTGGTGGTATTAATGTCGTCCACATAATTTAAATTCACCTCCTTATACACTGAAGCGAACACATCCAGATTTTTTGAAATCTGAAACAAATCATCAAAGTTCCATAAGCCCGCAGCTAACAGAAGTATGCTACCGGTTAATATAAATGTTCTGTACTTCCTTATTCCTGTCCGCACGATTTTCATTACACTAAATGTAAGACTTAAATGTACAAAAAAGCCCTTCGTACCGGTACGAAGGGCTTTAAATTTTACAACCGGTTGTTATCAATGTTTGCCAGCGCCTTTTTCAGGGTAAATACAATGTATTCCCGCTTGCGGTCAACCAGTTCAGCCAGGCGGTCAATTAACTGCTCCTCCTGTCCCTGGCTGTATTGCAGCTGCTCATTAGTAAGGCTGTTATATTTTCGCTGCAGCTTTATTTTAACCCGTTCCCAATCCTTATTGCTGATGGTAATTTCTGCCATATTGCTTTGTTTTGCAGCAAAAATATAAAAAAACAAAAGCCTGCCTGCACTTAAGCTGCAATTGTTGCGTTGGGCATTAAACTATTTAGATGAGCAGACATCCAAACTCAAAATTAAATTCATCATTAATGAAAAAGTATTTACTGAGTATGGTCCTGGTGCTTGCAGCCAGTATTGGCGCCAGGGCGCAACTATCTTTCGGTTTGAAGGGAGGTGTTAATTTCTCAAAAATCTATACCGATAATTTAAAGGAATCAAGCGTAACAGGATACGAGGCAGGTTTATTTGCCCGCTTTGGCGGCAACATTTATTTGCAGCCCGAAGCTTATTTTGGCAGCAGCGGCGGTAAATTTGAATTTAACACTAACAATAACACAGCAACCACCAATGGCAAGGTAACCTTTAATACCCTGAATATACCGCTGCTGCTGGGCAGAAGATTTGGCTCAGGCAGCCTAAACTTCAGGCTGATGGCAGGGCCGGTTTATACTTCCATCCTAAACAAAAATCAGAGTTTTGATGATAATGTAAATAATGCTTATCGCGATTTTGGCCATTACCGGAACAGTACTCTCGGCTTCCAGGCCGGCGCCGGGTTTGATGTGGGCGCTTTAACGGCAGATTTTAGATACGAAGGCGGCCTTACCAGGATAAATCCTGCATACGGCCAGCGGCAAAACCTGTTTGCACTGAGCATAGGTTTTAAAATTTTATAAAGGCAGTTACCGGTTCTATAAGGCTGCTACTGCTTCAGCACAAAAAAACCCGGCAATTACCTGCCGGGTTTTTGTTATTTTAACGCTCAACGGCTTATAAAAAAGTAAAGCCCCCTGATGGGCAGGGGACTTGTACTAACCAATTATAAACCTAAATTATGAGAAGAGCTGTTGGGGAAGGATTCGAACCTTCACAGAGCAGTTAGCCTCGTTAAAGGTTTCCTGTTATTCTCCGCCACCGGGACAAGGAGGTGTGTCTGCCAAAAATTTCACCACCCAACATTGTATTTTATTTGTAAGAACAAGCAATTATTTTCTGATTGCTTAATACAAAGCTAATGCAGTTCGTTATTTCTTGCAAATATTTCAACAATTTATTTTTATTTTTATTTTATTTTTAATTAAACTTGTAAGTAACTATTAAAACCAAAATTTATGACGCACAAGAAAGCACAAAATTTAGAAATTGATAATTTGGATGTACAGATATTATCGATCCTGATGAAAAACGCCACTACCCCCTATACAGAAATTGCTAAAGACCTTATTGTTTCGGGCGGTACCATACATGTGCGCATGAAGAAGCTGGAAGAAATGGGCATTATCAAAGGCGCAAGCCTAGAGGTAGATGCCCAGAAACTGGGATTTGATATTACTGCTTTCTTAGGCATCTACCTGGAAAAAGGCTCGCAATACAATGAAGCAGTAGCCGCATTAAAGGAAGTTAAAGAGATTATTGAACTATATTATACTACCGGCAGTTGGAGCATATTTGCTAAAATTGTATGCCATGATACCAGCCATCTGCGCGAAGTTTTAAATGAGCGCATACAGAGCGTACCGGGCATACAGCGCACAGAGACATTTATATCACTGGAAGAAAGCATTAAACGCCAGATTACTTTGGAATAAACCTTTACTTGAATTTATTTTTCAGCGCGGCCAGTTTGGCCTGCATATCCGGTTCGGGATGCGGCTGCCTGCTGCCGCCGGTGCCGGTTGTCTGATTGGTTTTTACCGGCTGCTTTGTACTGCTATATTTATTGCTGTTTTTATCGTCAGTACTGGTTTCTTTCATTGACAGGGAAATGCGCTTGCGGGCGGCATCCACTTCGGTAACAGTTACCATTACCTGCTGGCTTACCTTTAATACCTCGTTGGGATCCTTGATAAAACGGTTGGTTATCCGGCTCAGGTGCACCAGCCCATCCTGATGAACGCCGATATCTATAAAGGCGCCAAAATTGGTAATATTGGTAACTATGCCGGGTAACTTCATGCCAATCTTTAAATCGGTAATGGCATTTACGCCCTCCGTAAAGCTGAATGCTTCAAACTTTTCGCGCGGGTCGCGGCCGGGTTTAGCCAGTTCGGCCATAATATCATTCAGCGTTGGCAATCCTACGGTCGCAGTTACATATTTGTGCAGCGGAATATTCCGGCGAAGCTTATCATTTTCCATCAGCTCTTTTACGGCATGGCCTGCATCCTTAGCCATTTGCTCTACCAGCGGATAACGCTCCGGGTGCACTCCGCTGGCATCCAGTAAGTTTTCAGCTCCGCCTATGCGTAAAAATCCGGCAGCCTGCTCATAGGCTTTGTCGCCCAGCCGGGCTATCTTTTTTAATTGCTCACGGCGCGTGAAGGCGCCATGCTGATTGCGGTAATCCACAATATTTTGCGCCAGCTGCGGCCCCAGGCCCGATACATAGGCCAGAATTTGCTTAGAAGCCGTATTCAGTTCTACGCCTACAATGTTTACGCAGCTGATTACGGTATCATCAAGTGAAGTTTGCAGCTTGTTCTGGTCAACATCATGCTGGTACTGGCCCACTCCGATTGACCTGGGCTCAATTTTAACCAGCTCTGCCAGCGGGTCCATTAACCTGCGGCCGATAGATACGGCCCCGCGCACCGTAACATCATTATCCGGGAACTCTTCGCGCGCCGCCTCTGATGCCGAATAGATGGAAGCGCCGCTTTCATTTACCATCACTATACTAACCCCGGGCAGGTTTAAGCTGCGTACAAATAACTCTGTTTCGCGGCCGGCAGTGCCATTACCTATAGCAATTGCTTCCACCTGATAAGTTTCCGCTAAATGCCGGATCGTTTTTTCGGCTTCCTTAACCTGCCCTGCACCGGTATGCGGAAATATAGCAGTATATTCTAACAATTGCCCCTGCCCGTTAAGGCAAACCACCTTGCAGCCGGTACGAAAGCCCGGATCAATGGCCATTACCCGCTTCTGGCCAAGCGGTGCAGCCAGCAGCAACTGCCTCGCATTCTCAGCAAACACCCGGATAGCTTCATCGTCGGCCTTCCTTTTGGTGAGCAAACGTACCTCGGTTTCCATAGAAGGTTTCAGCAGGCGCTTATAACCATCAGCAATTGCCAGCCTGACCTGGTCAGACGAGGTATTGTCAGCTTTTACAAATTCCCGGTTGATAATTGCTGCGGCTTCATCTTCCGGCGGCAGAATATCCAAATACAAAACCTCCTCCTTTTCACCGCGGCGCATAGCCAGTATGCGGTGCGATGGCGCTGTTTTAACCGGTTCTTCCCAGTCAAAATAATCCTTATATTTAAGGCCGCTCTCTTCCTTGCCCGGCGCCACCCTGGCTACAAACCGGCCCTTGTTCAGAAATAAATCCCTTATATGCGTACGGATACCGGCATTTTCACTAATGGTTTCGGCAATAATATCACGGGCTCCGGCCAAGGCATCTTCAATGCCGGCTACACCCTTTTCGGCATCAATATATTTTTCGGCTTCTGCCTGCAGGTTTGTTTTGCTTTGCGCTAATATTAAATCAGCCAGGGGCTGTAATCCTTTATCACGGGCGGCGGTTGCCCGGGTTTTACGTTTGGGGCGATAAGGCAGATACAGATCTTCTACAGCCAGCATGGTTTCGGCGTCATTGAGTTGCCTTTCCAGCCCGGGCGTTAATTTGTTCAAGTCAGTAAGCGATTTAATAATTGCCTCCCGGCGTTTATCCAGATCACGTAATTGCTGTATGCGATCACGAATGGCGGCAATCTGCACTTCATCCAAACTTCCGGTCATTTCTTTCCGGTATCGTGAAATAAAAGGCACTGTAGCGCCTTCATCCAGCAGATTAACTGTGGCCGTAATTTGCCTGGAAGAAACAGAAAGCTCCTGCGCTATCTTGATATAATGATCCGTCATGTACTTTGTTTAAGGACTGCAAAAGTCTGACTATAACGTTTAACATGCAAGCGCATCATAAAAAAGCCTGCTATAATTTTTAGCAGGCTTAAGCAAATAACATCGTAACAGCCGGTTAATTATTTATACTGTACTGCGCCCTCTGATAATATCCAGCAGGAAAACAATTACAGCAATTACCAGCAGTACATGTATTAAGCTGCCTGCTGAATAAACAAAATAGCCCAGCGCCCAGCTGATCAGTAAAACAACAACAATGACATATAGTAGTGATTTCATAACAAGGCAATTAATGTTGTATATATGCTAAAATCAATTTATATCCTTAATTACTTTACTGTAAGCTCAGCCACTTGTTTCTTACCGCCGTTTGTTCGGCAGATACCTGCGGCAGGCTTTCAATATGGTACTTTACCTGCGTGTTTTTTAATAACGTTACCGGCAAGGTTAGCGGCCTGGCATCCCTTAACAGGCTTACGTTAATTTTATCGCCTGTTTGCTTACCGGCCAGCAATGCACTGGCATCATTAACTGGGTTGCCGTCAATGGCTGTAATTTCGTCATTAACGTTGATGCCATCAATCCAGGCGGCAGTGCCGCGCTGCACGGCAGTCACTAAAATCCTGTTTGGCACTCTGGCAAAGGTTAATCCCAGTGCCGGCTCATTGCGCCCGGCATTTTCATCAACTATCTGGTAACCGGCATAATTGAGGTAATGGTTATAATCAATGGCGGTAGTGCCATTGATATAATCCCTGTAAAAAACATCCAGGTTTTTACCGGCAAAGTGCTCAAAGGCTTGTTTAAACTCGGCATCGGTATAGCCGCGTTTTTTACCCTTATAAAAGGTATGGTACATGTAATGCATCACACTATCGAGCGACTTTGCCCCTTTGCTGCTTTTAATAATCTCCAGATCAAGCAGCATAGCTATTATAGAACCCTTATTATAATAAGAGATAGTTGTATTCAATGAGTTTTCATCGGGGCGGTAAGCCTTCATCCAGGCATCATAGCTGGATTGCGACAGCGACTGGACTTTTGCGCCCGGCTGGTTTTCCACCGTGTTAATGTCAGCGGCCAGCACACCTAAATAATTCTCGGTCGGATATAAATTAGTGCGGCGCACAATCAGGTTATCATAATAAGCGGTAAAGCCTTCGGCTATCCAAAGGTTGGTGGTGTAATTTTCGTTATCATAATCAAAAGGGCCCAGCGCAACAGGGCGTAAACGTTTTACATTCCATAAATGGAAGTGCTCATGCGCTACCAGGCTTAAAAAGCTTTGATATCCGCGCTCAGTGCCGTATGCATCGCGCGAGGCGCCCAGCGTAGTAGAGCTTAAGTGCTCCAGGCCGCCGCCGCCCCTGGCATAATTATGTACAATAAATACATAGTGTTTGTTGGGATTTTCGCCATAAATGGCTGTCTCCTTTTCTACAATGGCCGCCATGTCTTTTTTCAGGCGATCTTTATCGTAATTGCCGCCGCCATACATAGCTACTTCGTAATGCGTTCCGGCAGCATCAAAATAAAAAACATCCTGATTGCCTACTTCAATAGGCGAATCAAACAATATATCGTAGTCAGGGGCCTGCA
>CAXTAP010000003.1:0-11973 GCA_964241965.1 uncultured Mucilaginibacter sp. | reverse complement strand
GGTTTTAATCAAATCAAGCGTTTTGGCTCCCGAAGTAGCAGCTATGCTTTCTATATTTTTTTCAAACTCGCGCACCAGGTAGGAACCGGGTGTCCAAACCGGCATTTTCAGGTCAAGTGCAGGTTGCTGTAAACCCGATATGGTCATTTCCACATCAACATAATGTGCCTGAGCTTCGGGGAAAGTTAAGTTATAATTAATTGTTACAGCTGCTGCTGCCTTGGTAGCAATATTCATAAATAGTATAATTAAAGCGCCGGTAGTAACCAAGTATAAGTTTTTCATAACTGCAAGGTATAAAAAATGATGCTTTCCATAAATGTAACATAATCGCTACAATTACTTACTAAGCCGGGTAATTAGTAATTTTCGGGCTCATAAACAGTTGCCGGATTCATTACATTTACAAATCAATATTTGCTCAGTTATCGGGCCGCCTGCTGTAACTATCAGACAGGTTGTTTCGTAAAACGATTTAGCCGAGCTGTACATATTGCTTTTAGTTGCCGATACTACCCGCCGGATCCTGTTTGCATACCGGCGTTTTTATAATGGTATAACACATTTTTATAACAGATAATAAACCAGGCTTACAAGGTGAAAAGATTAAATTCTGTACTTTGTAACCGCATTTGACTTGGTTGCGCAAGTTGTAATATTTACGTACGGATATAAATTATAATAATTCATATTTAATTTTTAGTTGTTCAAAGAAAGATTTAATTTAGAGGTGATGCCCGTTAATTATAAAACATGCCTGCTTATTGATGATAATTATATTGATAATTTTGTTACCCGCAGGATACTTGAAAGCAGCAACTTTGCTGATGAAATAATTGTGGAGCAATCCGCCCCTGATGCTATCGATTCGCTTCGTGAAGGAACAGTTAAGCCGGATGTTATATTTTTAGATCTGCGGATGCCGATGATGAACGGTTTTGAGTTTTTAAATGAGTATGATAAGCTGGATGTGGAAAGCAAAAGCGCTGTAAAAATATTTATGCTTTCCTCCTCTCTTGATCCTGTTGATGTAAAGCGTTCGAGCCAGAATAAGTATGTGAGCCAGTTTATTCATAAACCACTTACTCACAAAATTTTAGAAGAGCTTTGAGCAAAATCCTGGTAGCGGATAGCGGATCATCAAAAACAGACTGGCTTTTAGGAGAGCACAATCAACCTGCCATTCCCTACAAAACAGGTGGCCTCAACCCCTACTTTCTATCCGAAAAGGAAATTATTAAAATAGTTCAGGATCAGGCAGCTGACATGACTGCCCATGCCGGCGATATTGACGAGATTTATTTTTTTGGCGCCGGCTGCTCCAGCCCCGACAGGCACGAAATTATATCAAACGCACTAAGCCATATCTTCCCTAAAACGTTCATCAGTGTGGATAGCGACCTTTTAGGTTCGGCCTATGCAACCTGCGGCCACGCACAGGGGTTTTGCTGTGTGCTGGGCACTGGTTCTAACATTTCATTCTTTGATGGTAACCGCGTGCACGACGGCAAGCATGGGCTGGGCTTTGTACTGGGCGACGAAGGCTCGGGTACCTGGTTTGGAAAAACACTGGTTACCGATTACCTGTATGGTAAAATGCCCGATGATACGGCGGCGCTTTTT
Source organism: uncultured Mucilaginibacter sp. (assembly GCA_964241965.1). Classification (GTDB taxonomy): domain Bacteria; phylum Bacteroidota; class Bacteroidia; order Sphingobacteriales; family Sphingobacteriaceae; genus Mucilaginibacter. The sequence goes on along the minus strand of CAXTAP010000003.1, from coordinate 10,350 downwards.
GGTGATACCTACCGCCTTACTAAAGATATTATTATCACGCAGGTTTATCAAAAGCAGGGAGCCAACTCTTATCTGGCCGGCTTTGCCAGATTTTTAAATCAGATTAAAGACACTGCCTACGGGAATCAGCTTATTGAAGGGGGCCTGTCGGAGTTTATTGAAACCAACATCAAATCATACCCCGATTACAAGCATTATGCCTGCAATTTTGTGGGCTCAATCGCCTGGTTTCTGAGTGATAAGCTCAGGCAGCTTTGCCATGACCAGCAAATCAGCGTAGGCAAAATTATACAGCAGCCGGTAAATGATTTACTCGAATTTATATTAGCGAAGGGGTAAAATCCGTTCACTTAAAATTATTCAATTACCGCCCCGGTTGAAAACAGCTTAAAATAAACAGTTTAACTTCAATGCCATGATGCTAAGGTAATGGTGCTTTCCTACTTTACCTTAACCAAATAGTTCAGGCCGAGCACCCGGGCACGGGTATCAGGGTTTAAAAATCTGAATGTTAGCCGGGTGATCCCGTAATCGATATCCTTATAAATACGGTCTGTTTTGAAGCCGCTGTTCAATAAATCCTGCAGGCCGCTTTCATCTGTATAAAGCCAGACAGGCTGCCCATCCGTACGTTTTTGACTGATACCTGTATTTCCAATGGTGGGCGTTAAATGCTGTGTATAAAAATCGAGCGTAGTGCTGTGGGCAGCATAATTATATACTTGATGCTTGGGAATATGGTTCCGGTTGATGATTTGCGCCAGCCCGATACCCGCCTGATAATTGAGCAATTGCTGATATGCATTACCATTGATAAGCACATTGCCAAAAGCTATTATAAGGGTAGAAACCACTACCATTTTAGTAAGCACGGCTTTTTCATTAATAATTACAAAAATTATAACACCCAAAAATAACATGGCCAGCAGCACAATGATATAAGAATGTACCGGAAAGTACCATACATTAACTACTGTTACAATAATAAGGATGACAATTGCCGTAAAATATTGAATATACAAATAGCTGCGCAATGTTTTTTCCTGATGGTTTTCCTGTTTCGCCATTAGCTGCCCGGCGGTAAGCACGGCAAAAAACGGAAACAAAATATTCAGGTAGTGCGGCAGCTGATAGCCTGAAGAGGAAATAATGGCAAAAATAATGATGATAGTACCCACCGTTAAAAACTCTGCTCTCTTGATGTAAGTAAACCTTGTTTTTATGAAGTAAGCAACCCGGCTTAAAAATGATATATAAGTAAGCAGGCACCAGGGTAAAAAGGCCCACAGCATAGTGTGAAAAAAGAAGAAATAGTCTTTGTGCCCCTTGCCCCAATGCTTGCCATCCAGCCGCTCAAAATTTTGCGACCACAGAATAAACTTAACGCCCGAAATATGCGACATGTGGCGTACTACTTTTTCGGGGTGCAGATTATACTGCAGGTAATAGCAATAAACGCATGGTGAAATAAATACTGCCCACAAAGCAGCTACCAGCAGCCATCGCCAGTTAAACATCTGTTTCCAGTTGCGCTGATAAAGCAGCAGGAAAAACAGCGCAGCACAGGGCATTACGAAACCGATCATCCCTTTGGTGCAAAAGGCCATAGCCAGGCCCAGCGCGCCTAGTACATAATTATACCACCGCGAAAGCAAGGCAGCCTCTACCAGCTGCCATGTGGCGAAGGCAATGCTGGCTGTAAGCAGGGCATCCATCCGTACATCATTATTGGCCAGAAACTCAGCCTGGGCGCTGGCAAACATGAGAGCGGACAGTAAGCCGGTTTGTTTATTATAGAGGAGTTTACCTAAGCGGAAGGTAGCATATACACCAAAAATGCTCATTAAAAACGAGGGCAGTTTGTAGGACAATGTATTGATGCCAAAAATATTGTAGGACAGTGCTGCCAGCCAGAAATGCAGATGCGGCTTATCTAAGTAATCCATGCCGCGGTCAATTAGGTTTACGTAATCATGGTTCAAGCACATGTGCATGGCAATGTCGGCGTGGTGCGAGGCATCCTCATTCATAAGCGGCACAAACAGCCCATATACATAGGCCACCAGCAGCGAAAAAAATAGCCAGAACCAGGTTTTGTTATTAATGTATTGTTGAACCATTTAAAGTTACGGCAGATACAGAAACGGCCGGTGCGGCAAAAATACTCAAATTAATGATATAGCTTAGGCCGGCGTATAATTGATACAAACATTACCTGAAATGCCGGTGTTGTTTAAAAAACTACTATAATGAAAATAACAAAATATTTAACAGGCGCAGCCTTACTGATGATTCTGGCAGCAGCCTGCAACAGTAACCGCAGCTCGGCTACCCTGGGCGGCAGCAACGACACTACAGATGCCGTAGCCGGTTCAAATGCAGGCGGCGCGGATAAAGACCGTTCTGCTGATACCTCAACTAATAAAAGAAGTAAAATTGACTCCATTAACCGGGGTAATGCCAATCCAACCGGCCATGCAGGCAGTGACAGTACCAGGCAGAAATAATAGTATCTGAGAAGACGGTATTTTGAACTAAAAGACAAAGGACTCAAAAAACTCCTTTGTCTTTTGCTATTTAAACGCTAACTGATCTCATCAAACCTGGTATAAGGCACCAATACATCAGGAATTTTTATACCATTTTCTGTCTGGTTGTTTTCTAATAAGGTAGCTACTATACGCGGCAGGGCGAGGGCGCTTCCATTAAGGGTGTGCGCCAGCTGTATTTTACCCTCCGCATTGCGGAAACGGAGCTTTAACCGGTTACTCTGAAAAGTCTCGAAGTTAGACACTGATGATACTTCCAGCCAGCGCTGCTGGGCGGCGCTCCAGGTTTCCATATCATAAGTAAGAGCGGCGGCAAAACCCATGTCGCCGCCGCACAGGCGCAGCACCCGGTAGGGCAATCCTAATTTTTGGAGTAAGCCCTGCACGTGGGCGCTCATCTGCTCAATAGTGTTGTATGATTCATCGGGATGCACTACCTGCACCAGTTCTACCTTATCGAACTGGTGCAGGCGGTTCAGGCCGCGCACATGTGCGCCATATGAGCCCGCCTCCCGGCGGAAGCACGGCGTATAACCGCAATTTTTCACCGGTAATTCTTCAGCTTTCAGAATAACATCCCGGTAAATATTGGTGATGGGCACCTCAGCGGTAGGAATCATGTACAGGTTATCGGCACCTATATAATACATCTGGCCTTCCTTATCCGGCAATTGCCCGGTACCAAAGCCCGATGCTTCGTTCACCATCAGGGGCACCATCAGTTCGTTATAGCCTGCTTTTTCAGCCTCATCCAGAAAGAAAGCAATCAGTGCCCGCTGCAGTTTGGCGCCTTTGCCCTTATACACCGGGAAACCTGCGCCGGTAATCTTTACGCCCAGTTCAAAATCGATCAGGTTATATTTAGCGGCTAACTCCCAGTGCGGCAAGGCATTCTCAGGCAGGGATGGCTTACTGCCATTTTCCAGTACAATCTCGTTTTCTCCGGGTGTTTTCCCGGCAGGTACGGAGGTATGCGGCAGATTGGGCAGCAGTACCAGCTTTTGCTGCAGTTCTGCTTCAATGGCCGTTAACTGTTCATTCAGTTGTTTGATCTCCTCTTTCCAGGCACCGGTTTTAACCTTAATGGTTTCGGCTTCGTCTTTTTTACCGCTGCGCATCAGTTCACCGATTTGTTTGGCGGCGGCGTTAGCCTCGGCCGAGGTATTATCAAGGGTATTCTGTGTTTGCCGGCGCTGCTCATCCAGCTTAATTATTTCATCAACCAGCTCAGGCTGCCCGAAATTTTTTAAGGCCAAACGTTCCAGAACCCTTTCCCTGTTATCGCGGATATAACTAACTTGCAGCATTTATTGTATTATTTTAAGGCAAAGATATAATTGTTTATGATTGTAGTTCATAGTTAATGGTTCATAGCCGGCGCGAAAGGATTTTGTGTCAGGCATTAGCCATGAACCGCAAATGAGCAGCTATAACCTGCGAACCATCAACCATGAATGCTAACGGTAAACTATACCTTGTACCCACACCCATCGGCAACCTGGAGGACATCACCTTCAGGGCCGTGCGTATATTAAGGGAAGCAGACCTGATACTGGCGGAAGATACCCGCACTTCTGCGCCTTTGCTGAAACATTTCGACATCAATCAGAAAGTTTACGCCCATCATCAGCACAACGAGCACCAATCGGCCACTGAAATTGTACGGTTGCTGAAGGAAGGAAAAAACATAGCATTAATCTCAGATGCCGGTACGCCGGCCATATCTGACCCAGGCTTTTATCTGGTGCGCGAGGCGGTAAAGAACGAATTAGAAGTGGAATGCCTGCCCGGCGCTACGGCCTTTGTACCGGCACTGGTAAACAGCGGCTTTCCGACCGACCGCTTTTGCTTTGAGGGCTTTTTGCCCGTGAAAAAGGGCAGGCAAACCCGCTATAAGTTTTTGGCGGAGGAAGAACGGACCATCATACTGTATGAATCACCGCACCGGCTGCTGAAAACGCTGGATGAAATGGCCACCTATTTTGGCGCTGACCGCCGGTTGTCGGTATCCCGGGAGCTTACCAAGCTATATGAGGAAACGGTGCGGGGCACGGTTGCTGAGGTAAAAGCGTATTATGAAACCCACCCGGTAAAAGGTGAGTTTGTGATCTGTGTGGCAGGAAAACCGGATTAAATTTATTAAAACCCGTCCTTTGCAAGGAACAAAGCAAAAGCCCCACCCAAACCCTATCCAAAAGGGAGGGCTCTAATGTACTAATCAAAAGTCTCCCCGACAGGGAGATATTTAGAGGGGGCTTCTGCCATGCTCCTTGCAATGATAGATTAAAGAAACATATGAAAAAAAATATATTGCTATCCCTGTTTTCCGGTTTGCTGCTCTGGCTGGCCTGGCCGCCTGTGCAATACACCACGTTTATGCTGTTTATTGGCCTGGTGCCTATGCTGCTGGCGATGGAAAACATCATACAATCAAAGCTGCCTAACCGGGGCAGGCAGCTATTCTGGGTTACCTTTGCAGGTTTTTGTCTGTGGAACACGCTGAGTGTGTACTGGGTGTACAACTCCCTGAAAACCATTGGCGCCTTAGTAGCCGTGCCTATTGTAATCATTCCCTACACCTTAGGCCCATTACTGATGGCGACGGCCTGCTGGCTGTATTACCGTATGCGGCTGCGCACAAAGCGCGGCCGGAGCCTGGCCGGGCTGGTTTGCTTTTGGATGGGATATGAATACCTGCACCAAACCTGGGACCTGCACTTTCCGTGGATGACGCTGGGCAACGGCTTTGCCATGAGCCATCAATGGGTACAGTGGTACGAATATACCGGAGTTTACGGCGGCACCTTATGGATATGGCTGGTGAACATCTTTGGCTTCTTGCTCTATGTAAGCCTGCGCGAGGCGCAAACCAAAGCCTGCCGCCTCAAAATTATTACAGCTATAGTGTTCATGCTGCTTATACCTTTGGCTGGTTCGCTTTACCGCTATTATACCTACCAGGAGCAGGAAAATCCCTCAGCTATAGTAATAGCGCAGCCCAATATTGATCCTTATGCTAAGGAAATGTCCATCCCCGCCGGTCAGCAAATTGCGCTGCTGGCCCATTTGTCCGATTCGCTGGCACAATCCAACACAGAGTATTTTATCTGGCCCGAAACCGCCATTGCCGAAAATGTGGATGAAGACCGGCTGCATGGCAGCGCCTACTACTTGCAGGTAAAGCAGTTTTTAAATAAATACAAAAATGCCAATGTAATTACCGGCGCCGAAACATATAAGCTATATAACGATGACCATACGGTTAGCGCCAGCAAAATGCCGGGCAGCAGCCAGTATTATGATGCCTTTAATACAGCGCTGAATATTGAGAATTCGCAGCGGGTGCAGGTTTATCATAAATCGAAGTTAGTGCCGGGTGCAGAGGCAATACCCTTTAGTGCAGCCCTTTCATTTTTGAAGCCGGCTTTTGAGCACCTGGGCGGGGCAACCGGCAGCTACGGCAGCCAGAAAGAGGCCGGCGTATTTTATTCGCAAAGCGGTATCGGGGCTGATCCGGTTATCTGTTATGAATCCATATGGGGTGAATATGTGGCTCAATCCGTGCGCAAGGGGGCACAGTTCATTGCTATTATTACCAATGATGGCTGGTGGGAAAACACCTCGGGCAAGGATCAGCACCTGGATTATGCCAAGCTGAGGGCCATTGAAAACCGCCGCTGGGTTTGCCGCTCAGCCAACACCGGCATATCCGCCTTTATCAATCAGCGGGGCGATGTGGTGAAACATACCGGCTGGTGGGTAAAAACGGCCATCAAACAGGATATCAACCTCAACTCGGACCTTACCTTTTATACCCGTTTTGGCGATTATTTACCCAGACTGGCCAGCTTATTATCATTGATTATAATGGGATGGCTGCTGTACAGGTTTTTTAAGTAAGCGCTATAAAACATTGCCGGGCGGTAAAATATAGTTTTACATCTCAAAGCTCTTGAAAATCAAATATTATATATTATATTTGCAGTTAATAAAAAAAGAGGGGACCGGTGTCCCCTCTTTTTGGTTTTTAAATAAAAATAGCCGGGTTACATGAAAATTGAGCAAAGGGTTAAAGAACTGGCTGAGGAAAAGATTGCCGACCGGCCCGACCTCTTTATTACAGATATAAAAATGCAGGGCGGCAAACTGGTTATCCTGATAGATGGCGATCAGGGTGCGGGTATTGACATTTGTGCACAGGTAAGCCGCCATGTGGGCTTTCATCTGGAAGAGGAAAATCTGATTGAGGAAGCTTATAACCTGGAGGTATCGTCGCCGGGAGTTGATACGCCGCTGGTGCAGCCAAGGCAGTATATAAAAAATATTGGACGTGAAATAGCCGTAAAAACAGCCGACGGCAGTAAAAGGGAAGGAAAGCTGATAACAGCCAACGATGAGCAGATTACTATAGAAGAAAAAATCAAGCCCAAAGGGAGAAGAGCCGAACTGATAGAAAGTACCATCCCGATGAAGGAAATAACAGAAACAAAAGTTTTAATATCATTCAAGTAAAAAATGAGCAATATTAATTTAATTGATTCCTTTCAGGAATTTAAGGATTTCAAAAACATTGACCGCCCTACCATGATGAGCGTTCTGGAAGACGTTTTCAGAAGCATGATCAGAAAAAAGTACGGCACGGACGAAAACTGCGACGTTATTGTAAACACCGATAATGGTGACCTGGAAATATGGCGCACCCGCACTGTAATGGAAGATGGATTTTCGGAAGATGACGATTTGGAAATTGAACTGGCTGATGCTCATAAAATTGATGAAGACCTGGAAGTGGGCGACGAATTTGTAGAGCAGATTACGCTGGAAAGCTTTGGCCGCCGCGCGATACTGGCCGCCCGCCAGACACTGGTATCCAAAATTATGGAACTGGAAAAGGACGAGATATTTAAAAAATATAAGGATCGCGTAGGCGAAATTATTACCGGTGAAGTTTACCAGGTTTGGAAAAAGGAAACCTTGGTGCTGGATGATGAGGGCAACGAGCTTTTACTGCCTAAAACTGAGCAGATACCCGCCGATTATTTTAAAAAGGGCGACAGTGTAAAAGCGGTGGTTAATAAGGTTGATATGATGAACAGCAATCCGAAAATCATTATTTCGCGTACAGCACCTGAATTTTTACAGCGTTTATTTGAACTTGAGGTGCCTGAAATTTTCGACGGATTAATCACGATTAAAAAAATTGTGCGTGAGCCGGGCGAACGGGCCAAGGTGGCCGTAGAATCATACGATGATCGGATTGACCCGGTTGGCGCCTGCGTGGGTATGAAGGGTTCGCGCATACATGGCATTGTGCGTGAGCTGAAAAATGAAAATATTGATGTTATCAATTTTACCAATAATATACAACTATACATTCAGCGCGCTTTGTCTCCGGCTAAAATCACCTCTATTAAACTGGATGATGAAAAAAAGACAGCAGCAGTTTATTTAAAGCCTGATCAGGTGTCGCTCGCTATTGGGCGAGGCGGCCACAACATTAAACTGGCCGGTAAATTAACCGGTTACGAAATTGATGTTTACCGTGAAGCCGATGAGCAGGAAGAGGATGTGGATATTGAAGAATTCTCGGATGAAATTGATGGCTGGATTATTGACGAGTTTAAACGTATTGGTTTAGACACCGCCAAATCAATCTTGGCACTGAGTTTGGGCGAACTAATTAAACGGACTGACTTGGAAGAAGAAACAGTGAAAGATGTTTTGGCAATTCTGCAGTCCGAGTTTGAATAAACTTATTTATGCCAATAAATTATCGTATTTTTGCATATAATAAGCAGAGAAAGAAAAACCATTAAATGTCAGAAGACAAAAGCATAAAATTAATTAAAGCGGCAAAAGAACTGAATATCGGTATCGGTACTATTGCAGACTTTTTAGCATCAAAAGGCCATAAGATAGACAAGCAGCCCAATGCTAAACTGAGCGGTGATATGTATGATTCCCTGATCAAGCAATTTGCCAACGACAAGTTTTTAAGGGAAGAGGCCAAGCAAATCAACATTGGGAAGATCCGGCGTGATGAGCCTGGCCAGCTGCCCGAAAAGCCGCAGGAGCAACGCCGTTCGCGTGATTTTGAAAACGAGGAAATATTAATCAAAAACACCAATAACTATGCCCCTGCAGCCGAAAAACCTAAGCCTTCTGTTCAGCCCAATCAGGATAGAAATGATTCTTCCCTGCCTGGGGTAAAGGTGGTAGGTAAAATCGACTTAAACAACCTGAATGCCCGGCCTAAGCCTGCTGAGCAGCCACGGGCGGAAGTTAGTGAAACCAAGCCGGCTGCAACCGCGCCGCAAACTGAGGTAAACAAAGAGGCGCCTCAAACAGAGACAGTTTCTGTTAAAGAAGCTGAACTGCCAAAGGCAGCAGAGCCGGTACGCCAGCCTGAGCAGGCTAAGGAAGAAAAAATGCCGGAAATGCCGCAGGCCGTTACTCCTGCAGCAACGCAGCCAATCGCCGATGCCATTGTTGAATCAGCTGAACCGGATACAACCAATGGCGGCGACGATGTAATCAGAGCCAAGGCAGAACGCCTGAGCGGCCCGCATGTAATAGGAAAAATACAGTTACCGGTAGATAACAGCCGTAGAGGCGGCCCGGTGGCATCCTCCTCCAATACTGACCATAAGCGTAAGCGTAAACGCAAAGATAACCCGCCCGGAACTAACCAGCAGGGCAATAACATTCAGCAAAGCGGCCAGCCGCAGCAAGGCGGTTATAATAATAACCGCCCTGGCGGGCTGCAGCAAGGCGGCAATCGCCCGCCGTTTAATAACGGCGGCGGCAATCGTCCGGGCTTTAACAGAGGTCCGGGGCAAGGCGGCCCGGGAAGTGGCCGTCCTGATTTCAGGAACCGCAATGCCGCAGCGCCGCAAAATACAGGTCCTAAAGAAGAGCCTACAGAAAAGGAAATTCAGGATCAGATCAAGGCTACCCTTGCCCGCCTCAGCGGTGCAGGTAAATCGGGCAAGTTTGCACAGCGGGCCAAATTTCGCCGTCAAAAGCGCGATGATGTGGCTGCATCTGCCGAAGAAGCAGCTTTAGAGCAGGAACTACAAGCCAAAGTCTTAAAGGTAACCGAGTTTGTTACTGCCAATGAACTGGCCTCCCTGATGGATGTTTCCGTAACTCAAATCATCTCTACCTGTATGAGTTTAGGGATGTTTGTATCCATCAACCAGCGTCTGGATGCTGAAACACTCACTATCGTAGCTGATGAGTTTGGCTACGAGGTTGATTTTGTGAAGCCGGAAGACGAGGAAATTAACTTAGAGGAAGCAGATACGCCCGATGAACTGATTGCCCGTGCGCCAATTGTAACCATTATGGGCCACGTTGACCACGGTAAAACATCTCTGCTCGATTTTATACGTAAAACCAACGTAATAGGCGGCGAAGCCGGGGGGATTACCCAGCACATCGGCGCTTACGAAGTAAAGTTAGAGGATGGCCGTAAAATCACCTTCCTGGATACCCCGGGCCACGAGGCCTTTACTGCCATGCGCGCACGCGGTGCCCAGGTAACTGATATTGTTATCATTGTTATTGCAGCAGACGATAGTGTGATGCCGCAAACCCGTGAGGCCATTAACCATGCACAGGCTGCAGGTGCACCTATTATTTTTGCCTTCAATAAAATTGACAAGCCGGGCGCCAATGCCGATAAGGTACGCGAGCAGCTGGCTGGCATGAACATCCTGGTGGAAGAATGGGGCGGTAAATACCAAACTCAGGAAATATCGGCCAAAACAGGTTTAAATGTTGACCAGCTGCTGGAAAA
>CAXTAP010000002.1:39638-67278 GCA_964241965.1 uncultured Mucilaginibacter sp. | reverse complement strand
GCTAATTGCTAACCGGGGGGCGGCTGGCGTTCAAGGTGCCGTTGGTATACAGCAGCGGACTTACCTTTTTAGTATCGCCCTGGTACACCCATACCATGTTACCAATGTATTTGTTGAAAGCGCTGTTAACATCATTAAGGGTAATCTTTTTAACATCGTCCACTAAGGTCAATGATTTTCTCCAGTCGCCGTGCAGAACCTCGTTTGATGCAATTGAGGATGCCTGTGCCTGGTTAGTCTCGTTTTTGTAATAAAAGCCGGTTAAGTAGGTAACCTTCATATTTGCCAGCTCTGATGCCGTGAAACCTTGCTTCTTGGTACTGTCAACCAGTTTATCAAATACAGCTATATATTTATCCGGCTGCGTAGTGGATACGCTGAATTTTGCAACTGAGGTAGCACCTGCGCTGAACCAGGCACCCGGAGCATAAGAAAGTCCATTGTTGGTTCTAATATCCAGAAAATGCCTGTCTGCAAATATACGCATGGCTACAGCGAATGCATAAAAATCCGGTGAGTCAACTGCGGGTCCGCTGGTTACGCCCTCAATGTAATTGGTTGCCAGCTCTTTTGACTCTGATTGGAAAGAATTCTTTTGCACTTGCAGTGTTGCTTTCTTAAACTCTACAGGCGTTCCATTTTTCAGGCCGGTGAGCATATTGTGCACTTTCGCCTCAATAGCGGCCTTCGGCAAATCAGCAACCACTACAACAAAAAGGCGGGATTTAGTGAGCAGATTTATATAGTATGCCTTTGTTTGTGCAGCCGTTAAATTAGAGATGATCTCAGGGGTACCTTCTGGTATCTTGGCATAGTCATGACCCGAAAAGGCAGCATTATTGGCCATCTTATCAATAGACAGGTCTGGCGAAGATTGTCTTTGCCTGAGATTGGTTATGGCATCATTTTTAATACGGGAAAACTCAGCAGTATCAAAGGCCGGCATGGTTAACGCCTCTGAATAGAGTGGCCAAACTCCGTTTAAATCGCCTTTTAAACAATTCAATACTAAGGCAGAGTAATCCTTGCTACTGAAACCATATACGGATGCGCTCACCTTATCCAGCGCATTTTTAAAGCTGTTCTTATCGTGCTTTGTAGTGCCGCACTCGGTAAGGGCGGTCATTGCCAAAGCCTCAATCCCCATTTTATCAGCCGGGTAGTTAGCCACACCGCCTTTAATTATTGTTTCTATGGATACAATATTGTTACCGCTTGGCTGCACAACTACTTTTACCCCGTCAACCAAAAAATCATATGGTTTATTCTGAGCCGTTGCCGGTATGGCCTTTGCCACTGCTGCTGCAAAAAACAGCGTTATTATAAAATTTTTCATATAATAAACTTTAAATATTATTTAGCTGCGAAAAACGAAGAAGCATTAACTGTTTTATTAACGGCCGGACTAATAATCATGCCTGCAATAACCGGCTTTTGGGTAATATAGGTTTGCAGGTACTTATTAATATCCGCGCGGGTAACTTTCTCATAATCGGCAGTATTATCTGTGTAGTAATTAAGCGAGGTGCTACACCAGTAGTAACTCAGCTGACCCGGAAGCGATGATGGCTTTTCTTTGGCAAATTCATCACGGCGCAGGAGGATGGCTTTTGCGTCAGCTAACTGCCCGTCTGTATAATAATCTGCGTTGCTAAACATATTGATCTGGCGAGCCAGTTCGGCGCAGCATTCCTTTATCTTTCCGGGGTTGGGCACTATAAACATGTCAATGGCGCCGCCATACTTCGCTGTCTGATAGTTCAGGTTAACGCTGCTTGCCAAACCTTTATCTACCAGAGCTTGTTGCAGTTTTGAAGAATTAAGGCTGGTAATGGTTGAAAAAACATCTGCAGCTATGGTTGAGGCCGAATCGGTTTGATAGGCGGGTCCCTGCCATTCGTATTCTATATAGGGAGTTTGGGCAATAGTGGACTCTTTAACAAAGAAATCACTTTTTTTGATAGGCTTGAACGCCGGGATAGGATATTTCTTGATGGGGTCGTACCCGCTGCTGGCCCAGTCGCCGAAAATTTTCTCTGCCATAGCAAAAGCTGCTTCATGCTTAACATCGCCGCAAATAGTCAGCAGGCTGTTGTTGGGAAAATAGTATTTGTTCTTAATCACCATCATCTTCTCAGGGGTAGCTGTGTTAATGATGTTATGAATGCCGATTGCATTTTTGCGGGTAAACAGATCGCCCCAAACCTTCTTTGACACTTCAAAGCTCAACTGAAAACCGGGGTCGCTTTCAGCGCGCTGGAATTCACCGTCAACAACTTTTCTTTCCTGCTGCATATCCTCCATGCGGTAAATAGGGAAACGTATGGCGGCATTTAAAAACTTAAGGCCGGCGGTCAAACTGTCCCGATCAAAGGTGAAATAGTAGTTTACGCGCTCATCGCCGGTGGTGCCATTCCAGATTGCGCCCAGTTCCTGCGTACGCTTTAACAGCTGCGCCTGCGTAGGGTAGTCTTTGTTAGCCTTGAAGAACATGTGTTCAAATAAATGCGAAAGGCCATTGTAAACAGAATCTTCTGTAAAGGCGCCGTTTTTAACAGCAATCTCAACCGTTGCCAGCGGCACTTTACTGTTTTCGATAACAACAACCTGTAGCCCGTTAGGCAGCTGCTTCCAGTAATAGCCTGCCGGCAGCCGGAGCTGGGCAAAGCAGTTCAGCGCAAAGAACAGCGCCGCCGCACTTACTGCACAATGTTTAAGTAGTTTTGAGGTCATGGATAAGTGATTTAATTGATTTGAAAATAAATTTATGAAATATTTATTTTTAATAATATAATTTGAAACAGAATAAATTATACTCTTCGCTTAAATTTTTCAGCTTGAATAAATCGCTGTTTTAAAAAGTAAGGAATGATACAACGAAGCCTTTTGGAATATTTACAGTGTGCGTTGAAAGGCATAACATATATTAGCCCGCCCATTGTTTTTGAGTAACTGAAGCAGTTGCTTTATAATAGATAATTATGAATATTTTGTATTTTCAATGCTATAGTATAGGTAGCGGACAGGGCTCAAAAACTAAATCTTGTATAATTTGTAAAAAAGACTTATTTGTAATAAATGATTACTATTATTGTAACCTTATTGATTACTAATTGAGCAATTATTCTCATCACCAGATGCGGTTCAGATTGCATTATTACAATCCTGATATTAAGTCACAAACCAGCCATCCAATTTCAATAATCCTAAGCATATTTCTGCCTCCATATGAATAAAACTTTACTCCTGTGCTTTATTATGTTTTTTATAAGCCGGCAGCTGCCTGCTCAAACGAGGGTACTTAGCGGAACCGTTAGCGACAACGAAACCAATACCGGCCTGCCCGGCGTTTCGGTAGTGGTTAAAGGAACTACCAGGGGAACTCTTACAGATAAGAATGGTAACTATACTTTATCGGTTCCTGCCTCTTCAGGTACGCTGGTTTTTTCGCAGGTCGGCATGCAAACCATAGAAGAATCTATCGGCAACCGCACTGCAATCAGTGTACAATTAAAGCCTGATAATAAACAGTTGCATGAAGTGATTATTAACGCCCTGGGTGTAGAGGAGGAAAGAGATAAGTTCGGCTCTTCTATTTCTACAGTCAAGGGCCAGGCTATTACACAAAGCGGTGAAACCGGTATCCTGACGGGGATAAGCAACAAGGTATCCGGTGTGCAGATTACCCGTACAGGCGGCGATCCCGGCTCCGGCGCTTATATTCAAATACGCGGGCAGAATACCATTAACGGTAACGCCCAGCCTCTTTTTATTATTGATGGCATGCCGGTAAGCAACTCCACCGATAATTTAGGCGCAGCCGATGCAAACGGCATTGTGCAGCAATCGCGCATTAACGATATTAATCCGGATGATATTGAAAGCATAGAAGTGCTTAAAGGCGCTTCGGCCGCTGCCATATGGGGTACGCGGGCGGCTAACGGCGTAATTATTATTAAAACCAAAAGGGGCAGCAATACCAACGGTAAAGTTAACATTACTTACAAATCTACCGTATCTTTTGACCGGGTGAATAAATTGCCTCCGCTGCAAACTACGTATGGCGAGGGTTCGAACGGTTTATACAGCCAGGGCAACAAGGTTAGCTTTGGTGATTTAATTTCAGCACGCCAGGGCGGCAATGATGCCTATATTACCAGCCCTACGGCCGCCGGCTACCAGGGATACGTTACCTTTCCCGATGGGTCTGTCAGATATGCCATCGCACCAGGAACCGCTGCCAATCCGCACGGCGGAAAAAACTCTGCCGATGTATATAATCATTATGATGATGTTTTTCGAACCGGTCATTTTCTGGACAATAACCTGACACTAAGCGGCGGTGACAGCAAATCCACCTTTCTGATGAGTTACGGCAACCTCACTCAGGATGGCGTGGTAAAAGCTTTTAGTAATTATGTGCGTAACAGCGCCCGGATAAATGCTGCCACCAGGTTTAACTCCTGGCTGAAGGCTTCGGCCAACGTTTTATACACTAAGGTTACCTCACTGCGGGATGAGGAAGGCGATAATGTGGATGGGATAATGCTGGATGCTACCCGCACACCGCCCGATTTTGACAACCGCTATTATACCGGCACTTATACCAGCGCTGCCGGCGAAGTGTTCAATAACGCCCATGTATCATACCGCAACCCGCTGGGCAAGGATTTGAGCACCATCTATTCAAACCCTATCTGGAACATTTACAACAACCGCAACAGCAGTGATGTAAACCGCATTACCGGCACTTTTGAATTGAACATTACGCCTGTTTCGTGGCTTACCGTAACCGGTCGGTCGGGCATTGATAATTTTACAGATAACCGCACGGAGCGGTTTGCCCGCAACTCAGCCAATTTTCTGAATGGTTACCTTTCTAAAAACCAGCTTACCGAAAACCAGTTCAATACGGATATTTTTGCCGATGCCAGCCACACGTTCAGCAGCGCTTTTAAGGGTTCCCTGCTGGCCGGCTTTAATTATAACAACCGCCGCCGCATCACGCAGTCAGATGCCATCTCAAATCTGATTGTACCTACCGCGCCTGACATCCTGACCAACGCACTGAACTCTAATCTTACTGCCGGCAACACCAGTTCACTGATACGTACCTATGCTTATTATCTGCAGGCTGAACTGGAAGCGCAAGACATGTTTTTCCTGACCCTGACGGGCCGGGACGAAGCCGCCTCTACTTTCGGCAATAAAACCAGCAGCAGCTTTTTCTTTCCTTCGGCTGCCCTGGCCTGGCAGCTAACCAAAATTAAAGCGCTGGATCACAGCAATGTACTGAGCTTTGCCAAGCTGCGTGTTACCTGGGGGCAGGTAGGCATACAGCCGCAGCCTTACCTCAACTTTACTACCTTTAGTCCGGCCACCTACGGCGACACTTATACACGGGGCCTGTCTTCGGTAAGTGCGCTATACGGGGGCGGCTACAGCCGCAGCATTGTAGAGGGCAATGATTACCTGAAGCCAGAGCGAAAAACGGAGACCGAACTGGGCCTGGATCTGCGCTTGTTTAAAAACAGGGTAAATTTTTCGGCAACAGCTTATACCAATAAAACCCGGGATGTCATTCTTTCATTAAATGTGCCCAATGAAACCGGATTCTCCGTGAGGAATACTAATGCCGCTGTGCTGGGCAACAAGGGTATTGAACTGGATGCCGGCGCTGATATCATCAGTAAAAATGCATTCCGCTGGAATGTATCAGCTAACTTTTCAGCCAACCGGAGCAAAGTGTTTTCTCTGGCCGGCGCATCTGTATATACCCTGCCAGACAGTTTTATAGAGAATGCCTCATTAATTCCCGGTCAGCCGTTCGGTGTGTTCTATTCTACTGATTTTTTAAAGGATGCTTCCGGCAAGTATATGCTGGATAAAAACGGCTTTCCGCAGCCGGGTATCAGCAATGAAATTATTGGTAACCCAAACCCTAAATGGCAGGGCGGCCTGGGCACTACGTTCTCTTACAAAAAGCTGTCTTTATATGTATTGTTTGACCGCGTGGCCGGCAACCAGATTTTTGATGGTACCCGCGGCTCATTGTACAGCATAGGTACACACGGTGATCAGGGGCAAACAGTTATTGCCCCGGCAGGCGGCCTGAGAAACGTAAATGGCATCCTCATTCCGGCCGGAACCGCTTTTCAGGGACAGATCAGGGATTTCGGCGCCGGGCCGGTGGCCATTGATCAGGCCTGGTGGCAGGGGCGGGGCTCGGCCAGCAACACAGCATCCTACAAACAATTTGTAGAGGATGGCAGCGCCTCCCGCCTGCGCGAGGTAACGTTGACCTACACGCTTAACAGCCAAGGATTTCAGCATTCTACGCACTTATCCAGCGTAAACTTCAGCCTGACCGGCAGGAACCTGATATTATGGACTAAATACACCGGCGTTGACCCGGAAGTGAATGTAACCGGCGCCGGATTATCCAGGGGGCAGGACTGGTTTACCAACCCCAATACACGGTCCTTATTATTTTCCATCCAGATTAAATATTAATTAAGATATTGTAAGATTACGGCTCTATGAAAAGACTATTAAGCATCATTATCATCTCCGCGCTACTGAATGCAAGCCTGAGCGGATGTAAGAAATTGTTTGATACCCCTGATATTAACAACAACCCTAATGCAGTTACCAATGTGGATTTGCCAACGCTAACTGGAGGGACGTTATTAGGCGTTTCCCTGCTGCATGAGGATACGGATGTACGTATTGCCTCCATATGGGCCGGCGAACTGAACGGCCTGGCCCGTGCTCACTTAGGTTATGCACAATATATCGTTTCTGCACAGAATTTTACCTGGAACCCGCTTTACCCGGTGGCCGGGCAAGCCCGGCTGATGCAGCTTAAAGCCGACTCACTGGGCAATAAATGGGCAAAGGGTATAGGGCAGGTACTGGAAGCGCTGGTGATTGCTAAAGCCACTGCCCTTTATGGTGATGTGCCCTATAGCCAGGCTTTTGATGGGGTAAAATATCCTGCACCTGTGTTTGATAAGCAAAAGGATGTATATGCCGCCCTGCAAACTACCCTGGATAATGCGATGGTTAATTTATCGGCTCCAACGGGTTCAGCCTATCCGGCCAAGGATTTTATTTATAAAGGCGATGTAAAGAAATGGAAAGCAGCGGCCAGCACCTTAAAAGCCAGGCTTTACCTGCACACCGGCGATTATGCCAAAGCGATTACATATGCACAATCCGGCATTGGCAGCACAGATGGCGACGCGCTTGTTCCGCATGGTACAGGTATAGGTGTGGATGTAAACCAGAATTATGATTTTTTTGCGGTCTCCCGGATAGGCGATACAGGGTTTGATAATGCTTACCTGCCCAAGCTGATGCAGTCCCGGATAAATTCTGCCAATACCAAAACCGATGAAACATCTCTGTATAATTATTACTTCAAGGCGGGGCTGACTACAACCACCAGTTTGGATGCCAATACAGTAAACGGCGCATTTGTTTCCAACGCGCCGCAGCCAATTATTACCTATTATGAAAACCAGCTTATCCTGGCCGAAGCGCAGGCCCGGAGCGGCAACATTGACCAGGCGCTGGCAGCTTTAAATACCGTAAGGGCAGGTTTGGCTTCGGGCATCATTAACGGCAAAACCTTCCCGGCAGCCGGGCGCCGGTACGATGCCTACGTGATGGCTGATTTTGCACCGGCGGGGTTAGCTAACCCTACCAAAGCGCAAAGCATTCAAATGGCCATGCTTTATGAAATAATCAGTCAGCGCTATATTTACCTGCTTATGCAGTATGAAGCCTTTAATGATTACCGGCGCCTGGCCGGTGCCGTTCCGGTAGTACAGTTGCCTATCCCGCTATATACGGGCAGCAGCAAACCGCAGCGGTTTATTTATCCGCAAACGGAAATCAATACCAGTCCGAACGTTCCCAACCCACTTCCCAATCAATTTATAAAAACGGCTGTTTTTCCATGAGGCAGCCTGTTACATATCATTTAAAATCAGCCATCATTGCATGGCCGGTCTGTTTTAATAGTAAAGCCATACCTCATGTTGATTAACTTATGCTGAGCTTATTTATATAATACATCTGTAATATGCAGGGTCAAATTTCATACAACCAATGAACAACAACCGCCCGCTTCCGGCGCTGTCAGAGCGTGCATTCTGGCGATATCTGACTTATATTGCCTTATATTTTGCTGAGGGTTTGCCGATGGGTATTTTGTTTATCGGTATCCCGGCCTGGCTGGCAATGCACAATAAAACCGTAGCTGAGATTGCCAGCTTTGACGTGGCCTGTGCAACGCCCTGGACCTTTAAGTTCTTTGTGGCTCCGCTGATGGACCGGTACACTTACCTGCCGATGGGCCGCAAGCGGCCCTGGGTTATTGCATGCCAGTTCGGGCTGTTTATGAGCCTGATGATAATGGCATTGGTAAAAGATCCGTTGAACCATTTGCAATTACTGGTGGCCGGCGGCTTTCTGGTATCTATCTTTGGGGCTGCCCAAGATGCAGCTACGGATGGTATGGCGGTGGATACTATACCGGCAGAGGAGCAGGCCCGGGCCAATGCCTTTATGGGCGGCGCCCGGATGATCGGCAGCTCATTTGCGCTGGCTGTAAGCACCTGGCTGCTTAACCGGTTCAATTTTTTTATATCTACCTCAGCAATTGCAGTTATGGTAGGCTCGGTTACTCTGGTTCCGATACTGATCAGGGAGCATAGCGGTGAAAAGCTGTTTCCCTGGACGAGGGGTGAAGCCTTTAAACCTAATGAGGATAACCAGATCAGCAGCTGGAAAGCTATGGGCCGCTCACTGCTTACGGCCTTCCGGCTAAAGGACTCTTTTCTGCTGGCCCTGCTGCTGTTCATGTCGCAGGGGGCATACAATTACTTTGAAAAGTTGCTGCCCATTTTTGCTGTCCGGATATCAGGATGGACAGACGTTTATTATTCACATGCATTTGCCGTGGCCGACCTTACCGGCGGCGTTGCCGGCATTCTTTTGGGAGGCTACCTGATTGAAAGATTTGGAATGAAGCGCATGATTTATATTTATTTCGCCTTTATAATGAGCCAGACAGTGATTTTAAGCCTTTCCCCTGAATATTGGAAAAATACTCCTTTTCTGTATGGTTTTCTTATCATATACCGATGGGTAAATGCTTTTGCCAAAATCGGAGTTTTTGCCATTGCCATGCAGTGCTGCTCCAAGCGGGTATCAGCCAGCCAGTTTACCTTTTATATGACTATCGGTGCAGTGGGTTCTATGGTAGGCGCGGCGCTGATTAGCCCTGTTAAAGCAAATTTTACCTGGGGAGTATCGTTTATGCTGTTTGCAGGTATGCTGGTAATATGTGCTGTTATCTTAAAAGTGCTTAATATCAAGAAACTGGAGCGCCGGATAGCAGATATGGCAGATCAGCAGGCAGGGCTACAAGATAGCGGAACTGTATTATACCAAGAGCGGATTTAGTTAACTGAAAAATCTTATCAGAAGGAAAATTTGATTGCCGGAAACGGATAAATTCCTGTAACCCGACGGATATACAGGAGCAGTTAGTATGCGCTGCAGGGAGGGTATGAATAATTCACAGTAACATAAGGCTATGGTACGGGATATTGATGAGCAATTAAGAGCGCTGGAAAGGCAGCACGATTACAACTGGGAACAGCAGGATAATAACTGGCAACGAATTATTTTTAAAATGCGGAGGCATCTTGAAATCTGGAATCACCGGTATGTAAGAGGCGCATGGGGGGATTTGAAGCAATCTTATTTTCCGGTTATATTCAATTTGAGTGTGGATGGTATCACAGCATCTGAGATGGTGCGGCGTTCGATGGCAGTTAAGCAAAACATGAGCCGGACGATTAAAGAGCTGGAAGAAAAGGGAATGATCACAAGCCATCCCCTGAGAACGGATAAGCGGAGCGAATGGCTGACCCTTACCCCGGAGGGCAAATCTATTGTACTGGATGCCCACCAGGAATTAGACAAACTACAGGAAACGTACCGGCAGCTCGTTGGGAAGGAAGATTGGGAAACCACTTTAAAAGTTCTCAACAAAATACTCATTTATCATGATAATGCTTCACCGCATAGGCGCAGTTAGGAGGAATTAAGGTTTTCATAATCAGCTTTGGCTGAGCGCCTGATGGATGTGTTAGCATTGCTGCATTGATTAATTAGGGATCCAGCGGATCATAGGGGTCCATGTGCAGGCTTTCTACGGTAGGGTAAAAAACGATATCATGATCGGATATGCGTTTTTTGTCATGATATGGCAGATAACCCAGTTCCTTTAAGTTGCGCTTGTCAAAATTTGGATTAGCGCTGTAATCGGTCTGGCTCTTGGAGGTTACAAATAAAGAGGGTTTACCAACCGGTATGCCATAACGGATCATTAAACGATTGGCGTTACGGATATTGGTGGTAGTATGCCTGGCCTGCGGATCAATAATGATGGCATTTTCCGGTATGGCAAATTTCTTCATCAAATATTTTTTCATCTCAATAGCTTCACAATACGGTCCCTGAAAGGGATAACAGTAACCTCCGCTGGTAATAATAAGCGGCGCCAGGCCTTTCAGATAGCGCATTGCCGCCAGGTTGCAGTGTATCTTATTATCCGGGCTTACAGGCGTGGTGCGTAATACAGGCCCGTTACCCGGAATAAGTATGGCCGCATAAGCGTATTTGTTAAAGTTAATCTGCTTTATGTGCGCGCAAGCAGCACGGTTATCATTCAGTTCCAACGGTTCGTGGCGGCCAGGCTCGTCCCGGTCGTTAGCATCCATCAACTGTAAAGCAACAGCCAGCGTGGGCTGATAAAACAATTGCATCTGGTCGGTTTGCTCATTCAGGTAGGCAAGCATATCCTTGAGTACCGTTTCGTAGTATTTGCTGGTTACTACATAGCTGGCCGAGTCAATGATTGGATAACGCATTTTTTTACCCAGCCCGAACTGGTCAATAATATAATTGGTGCCGTAGAGATACTGGTTCCATGCCTTCAGCCAGAGTTCCTGGTTTGGTAAACCTGCAAAGCGCTGATAATAACCCGAAGCCCTCAGGTGCTGGTTGATCAGCCGGTCAATAGCCGGCTGATGGCTTGCATATAAATCTGCCATTACCTGCATTAACTGTGCTGAATCACGGGCTGCCCACTTAAAGCTGTTCAGCAGGGCTGATGGCAGACGCACGGTATCAGCTGCATGCTGTTTAATTGCAGCAATACGCTGATCTGTTATTTCCCTTAATATGGGGTTGCTGCTCAGTATGTTTTTTATTTCGGGCGAATAGCCAATTACAGTCAGCAGGTAAAAATCCTTATCGGCGGTAGGATTAGCCGAGTGCAGAAAATGATAGTGCAAATCAAAGCCTGCCGGCTGCCGGGCTGCCGGATTTTTTGTTTGGGCGCCTGCAGCGAGTGTTGTTAAAATAGCATTAAGGCAGAAGAAGTATTTAAGTATCTGTTTCATATCAAAGGAATGTTAACTTGTAAAATTCATTAAATCAGGGCATTGCCGCGCTGGACACCCAGGGATTGCCGGTTCCCCATTGTTTATTCGGCTGCTCCCCGGCAGTAATAATCAGTGTGCCGCCTTTCATAATTTCCTGATGTGTAATCCAGTTTCGGGTGAGTGGTTTACCGTTTAATATGGCCGACTGTATGTACCGGGCATGGTCTGTATAATTGTTTACATGAATATTGAAGTTCCTGTTATCCGGCAAACCAAGCCGCACCTCCTGAAATAGGGGAACATTCAGGTAATACACCGGCCAGCCAACACAGGCCGGCGAAAAACCACAGGCGGCAAATATATACCAGGCCGACATTGCCCCGGCATCATCATCCATAGTGCGGATGTAAGCATCGGGCTTGTTTTTATATACAACATCGACGAAGGGGTCAATACCGCGGCTGTTATCATTGAAGTAATATTGTATTACGGTATCAACTGCATATTTATGTACAAGCATCTGTGATTTGTAAGGCTCCGGGGTCATGTTGTACATTAGTGGAACCTGTATATCGGGCTCGTTGGCATGGTTGTAATAGTCGTTGCCAAAAAAGGTATCGAGCTGATGCGTATAAGCCTTTATGCCGCCGGTTAATTCAATCAATCCCTTTACATCAAAGGGCACAAACCACCGGTATTGCCATATGGTTCCCTGATATAGCCCGCGGGCTGATACTTTGTCCACATCAGGCTTGCTGATATCCTTAAAATCCTTGTTCCAGTAAGTTTTATAGGCCAAGGCTTTGCTGAGGTATTGCCTGCCAGTATCGGGCTTGCCGCTCAGAGCCAATATCTGCGACAGCGCCCAGGTATCGTAGCTTGACTCCAGGGCCTTATCCGGATGAGAAAAATCAAGCCGGTTCGTTTCGGCAATCAATGAGTCAGTAATACCTGCAAAATCAACAGGATAGCCTTTGCGGTAAGCATCCAGCAGCACTACAATGGCATGCTCAGTGCGTACAGTGTTAGAGGGCTCATGCTGCGTGGCATAGTTTCTCTTTCCATATTTGTACAGGCCGGCTACAGAACTGATTATATCCTTATAACGTTCAGGGCAAATCAATGAAAGCAAAGGCAATTGTGTACGATAATTATCCCATATTGCCCAGCCGTTATAAGCAGGTGCAGTTTGGTGCTGCAGGCTGCCGTCAACAGCGCGGTAACTGCCGTCAGGTTCTGATATTACGTACGGCGATTGCACTGTACGGTAAAGCAGGCTATACAATAATTTCTTTCGCCCGGCATTCCCCTTTACCTGTATCCGGCTTAAAAGCTGGTTCCAGTCATTGCTGCTCTTGCTTTTCAGCTGCGCATAAGTAGCATTAACCAGCGCTGCTTCGGCATGTGCTGCATCTACTGAAGACACGGCCACCTGCAGCTGTACCTGCTGACTTTTACTATCTGAACGGGCTATAAGCTGATGCTTCCCAGCCATGTTAAACTGTAAGGGTTGGTTAAATTTTATAGCATAATAAATCCGATAGATGCCTGCATTACAGGTGGTGCGCGCTTCTATCCAGCCGCTAACCCCATTATTTTGAATTTGATGTTCCTCGCCCACAAATTCATTGGCCAGTGTATGGCTCAAATCAATCAGAAAGCCCTCCTTGTGGCCGGCCGGAAACTCGTATGCTTCAATACCCGCGTTTTTGTAAACTGCAACAGCCGCCTTAATTCCGTTGGTAAAGCCTGCCTCATAATAACCCGGTCCCGCAGCTTCTGTATTTTTTAGAAGAGATGATGACAGGGTGTCGTTGTCCAGAAAGGGCTTGATCAGGATGTTGCCGCCGCTGCCCTGGCAGCCTACGCCTTCAAAGCGGTTATGCGTAAAACCTAAAAATACTTTGGCTTTATGCTCATAACCCATGTGCAGATTGGGATAAGTTTGCGGCCCGATGCTGAGCATACTGAACGGGTAAGAAGCTGCCGGCGACATTTGCCCGTGATCACCGGAGGAACCCAGGAAAACGTTGACTTCTCCGGCTGGCTCGAGAGGCTGCCTTTTAACAGGCTGAGCTGTTACAGCAGCGCAATACATTAAACTGAGCAGGCAGATGCGTATTATTTTCATGTAATTTAAACAAGCATAAAGAGGAACCGGAGTTCCTCTTTAAAACTTTATTAATAACCCGGATTTTGATACATTTTAACCGGGTCGAGCTTATATTCATTAAAGGGTATAGGATAATAACGGTCCTTAGCGCTGAAATTGCTTAACTGCGCAGCACCGAAATCTGCCTGGTTTTTGCTTTTAAAGTAGGTTACTAACTGGTCGGTAGTAAAGGTACGCAGCAAATCAAACAGGCGGTGATGCTCAAAGGCCAGTTCCACCCGGCGCTCGTGCAGTATAGCCAGCGCAAGCGTAGAGAATTTGCTGCTGTAAGCTGCTGTGCTTACAGAGGTTTCGTACGGAGGCATACCGGCCCGTGCGCGTACCATATCCAAGTACTGAATGGCTGAGTTGGTATCGCCCAGGTAATTGCTTACCTCGGCCAGCATCAGAATTACGTCAGCATAGCGCATCAAAATCCAGTCGTTGCCGCCATAACCGGCTACGCCTGCTGCGGCGCTGGCATCGCGGAACTTGGTAATAAACCAGTCTTTAACACTGGCTGCATTGGCAAATTTTACGGAAAAAGCCATACGCGGGTCGCCGGTTTCATATTCATTGATTAAATCATGGGTTACATTGCCGCCCACGCCCGAGGATATCTGCAGTGAATTGATAGTTTCGCCTTTAGCCTGGTTGTTTGCCGCAATATCAGAGCTATAGGTGGCGTCGCCCTGTACGTTTGCAATCTGCCAGATGAGTTCAGGGCAGGTTGTCTTTTTATTTACATCGAAAACGTCAGTATAAGGGATGCTGCTCAGCGAAGAAAAGCTGCGCAGGTTGTAAGCCGCCAGCAGGTAAGTTTTGGCATTGGTCAGGTTGGTCTGACGGCTGGCCTGATCCTGCGTTAAGGCCATAGTAAGATACACCTGACCTAAGAGCGTATTACCTGCTGCCAGAGAAACCCGGCCGATGACACCGTTTGACTGCAATTTAGGCAGCGGGCTTTTTACCACATCAGTAAGGTCGGTCACAATTTGGTTATAAACAGCGGCCTGCTTTTCGCGAAAGGTGTTGGCCGGCAATGCATCATAAGTTAACTGGGTAGTTACCAGCGGTACATCGCCCCAAAGGCGCACCAAATGAAAATACATCAGCGCACGCAGAAATTTAGCTTCGGCTATATACTGCGCCTTTTGATTGGGATCTGTAAACGTTACCTGATCAATGTTAGACAGCACCACGTTAGCCCGTGAGATAGTTAAGTACAGCGATACCCAATGGCTGTATAAATAGGTATTACTTGGAAGGATAGAAAAGTTATTAAATTGAAAAGGTTCACCGGCGTTAGACTGGTTATCATTCCGGCCTGTATCATCCGAACGTTCATCCGTCCAGAGGCCGCTGTCTTCGCCGATATTATTGCCGCTGCGCAATGTTTGGTAAATGCCGTTAACGGCCAGCAGCACATCATTGGGCGATTTAAAGCTGGTGTTTAATGCAACGGCATTGGGATTGTTCTGTATCAAAAAATCCTTTTTACATGCCGTTCCCATCAATAGTAAGGCGGCCAGGCAGGAGGTGGTTATAATATGTTTCTTCATGTTTCTTTATTAAAATTTATCAGAAGGTAACTTTAAGGCCTAAGTTATAGGAGCGCACCAGCGGATACACCCCATAATCAATACCCGGAGCTAAATTAGCCGGCTGCGTACTGTTGGATGAGCCGCTTGAGTAGTTATAATCTACTTCCGGATTGTAGCCTTTGTACTTAGTAACAGTAAAGGCATTTACTACACTGGCAAAAATGCGCAGGTTGCTGATGCCCAGCTTGCCGTTTAATATGGCGGGTAAGGTATAGCCTAAGGTAATATCATCACATCTTAAAAATGAACCGTCCTGCAGGTAAAAGGTGGACAGGCGGGTGCTGTTACTTTGCGTACCGCCGCGCGAGGCGCGGTAAACCAGGCCGTTGCCCGGGTTGGCTGCATTACGGTAGCGGTCGGCAACATCGGCATACTGGTTACCGGAGCCTTCCATGTTATACAGGTAGTAATCCTGTCCGTCTAATACCTTGTTGCCCTTTGAACCATTGAAGGAGGCACCCAGATCAAACCGTTTATAGGTAGAGTTTAAGGCAAAGCCATAAGTAAATTTAGGATAAGGATTGCCAATAACCGTTTTATCGGCATCATTCACTATACCATCATGATTGGTATCTACAAAATACAGATCGCCCACATGCAAAGGGTTTGTTGAGGATGCTGACGGCGCTACCTTGTTAATATTATCAGGCGTTACCATGCCGCCCACTTTAAAACCATAGAACATACCTACCGGCTGTCCCTGTTCTGTGATATTAGTCAGGTAAGAGCGTTCGGCGCCGTTAATAATGATGGTATTGTTGCCAGGCAGCTTTAATACTTTATTGCGGTTGACTGAAATATTGCCGCTTAAGTTAAAAGTGAAATCCTTTGCATTAATTACCCGGCCGTCCAGTTGCAGATCAAGCCCGTTATTCCTGATTTTAGAATCGCGCAGGTTGGTTAAAATTGTAGTGCTGCCAGAAATGGCTGATATAGGCTGGTTGTAAAGCAGATTATAGGAATAGCTTAGGTAATAATTGGCGATGATAGATAAGCGCCCCTTAAACAAGCCAATATCCGTACCGAAATTATATTGCGAAGTTGATTCCCAGCTCAGCTTAGGATCTACTAACCCGCCCGCATAGGTGGCCGTTGCAACGGTATTGGTACCCAGCACAACACCGGTAGGGTTGCCAAGCGTTTGTATGGTATTATAATTACCGATATTATAATTACCGCTTAACCCCCAGCTGCCCCTGATTTTAACGGTGGATTGCTCGCCTAAGAAGTCATGATAAAAGGGTTCTTCAGACAATGTCCAGCCGCCGGCCACGGATGGGAAATAACCATATTTATTATCCGGGCCGAAACGTGAGGAACCATCAGCACGAAAGGAGCCGGTTAAAAAGTACTTGCCCGCATAATTATAGTTGATGCGGCCCAGATAGGACAGAAGCGTATAAGCTGATTTTCCGGTGGGGGTAGCCCCGGCAGGGATAGTGCCGCCGGGCTGAATCAGCGTAAAATTACTTGCTGCTGCTCCCTTCGCGGTTATTTCCTCTACATTATCATTTTGGAAACCCCGTGCCAAAACGCTCAGTACATCGCTGCTGGTTTTTTGCGCGGTGTAGCCTGCCAAAGCATCAATATGGTGCTTGCCGAACTGTTTGTTATAATTTAAGGTAAATTCCCCCAAACGGTCTAACTGCGAGATGGTCTGCGCCACGGCATTAGCTGCCAGTATGGATGCTGCCGAGCCCGGCGGGTTAGCGCCGCTGCTCAGGCTGGTGGGCAGATAATAGTCGTACTTTTCATTATAGGTTTGCGTGCCCAGATTTACCTTGGCGCTGAAGCCCGGTAAAATCAGGTAGCTGGCTGTAGCATTATAAGTACTGCGGTAACCTTTACGGGTTATTTTGGTACGCTCGGCCAGCGCCACCGGATTTTCTATAGACTGATAACCGTAAAGCGGCGACTGTGAGGCAGCGGCATTAGTTGCCAGGCTGCCATCGGCATTGTAAGCCGGGAAGTAGGGCATGTAAATAAGCGCACCCAGGATCGGCCCGTGGTCAAAGCGCCCTTCCTGCACCTCTTTATTGTAATTTTGCGTGTAGGAGATATTGGCGCCTACATGCAGCCGCTTGCTTACATCGCCATCCACATTGGTTCTGAAGTTATAGCGTTCCTGCCCGGTAGTATGAATAATACCGTCCTGATTCTGGTAAGCGCCGCTGATAAAGTAATGGATACCACCGGAGCCGCCCGAAAATGACAGGTTATGCTTCTGATAAAAGGCATTATGGTATAGCTCATCCTGCCAGTCAGTATTCACAGTTTGGTGAATCAGCGATTGTGTGGCAAAGTTATAAATATCAGTAGGTATTTGTACGCTGGCCGCATTGCCAACATTAGTTACCCTGGTGGCGTTGGCATCTGAATACATAGCGTCATTCCAGGTATGACCTGCATTCACCCATAAATCATGATAGGTGTTATTACGCCCGTCAATTACCAGCTGGGCATACTGGTCGGCATTCAGCAGCTTTACCTTATGCGCTAACTGGTCAATACCCGTTTGTACGTCGTACTCAAATTTACCCTTGCCATCCTTTCCATGCTTGGTGGTAATGATAACTACGCCCCCCGATGCGCGCGAACCGTATATGGAAGCCGATGCAGCATCCTTTAAAATATCAATGGATGCGATATCATCCGGGTTGATGTAAACGTCATTCCCTGCCGGGTACCCGTCAATTACATAAAGCGGATCAGAACTGGCATTGAACGAGCCGATGCCCCGAACCCTGATTTTGGTGCCCTGATAAGGCGCGCCATCTGTTTGGGAAACAGTTACGCCGGCCACCTTACCTACCAATGCCTGGCCCAGCGTAGGTGCGGATAAGTTAAGTTCATTGGCCTTAACGCTTGATATGGCGCCGGTAACATCGCTTTTACGAATGGACTGATAGCCGATGGCTACCACCTCATTGAGCAGGTTGGCCTGCGGTTTCAATTTAACGTTGATAGCGCCCGAGCTGCCTACTGCTGCCTCATATGGCAGGTAGCCCACAAAGCTGAATACTAAGGTAGTACCCTGTGCAACAGCAATGGTGTACTTACCGTTGGCATCTGTTGCGGTACCGTGCGCACGGTTGTTTTTGTCATAAACGCTAACGCCGGGCAGCGGCTGGTTGTTTTCGTCAGTTACCAAGCCGGATACAGTTTTAGGCTGCGATTGCATACTGCTGAATTTGCTGCGGGTACCGGCTGTAACCAGCAACGGGGAGAAGAGAATGAGCAGGAGGTTAAATCTTGTTAAAAATTTACGCAAAAGATTAAGGCTAATCTTTTTCTTCATACTTTTAAAAATTAGTTGTTTTAAAGAAACTTAAAGCAGGCGACCGCTTTGTGAGTTGATTGGCAATTAATAGTCGGCCGGAAGATGTTGGCGCATCTTTCGGCTTTTTATTGAACTGCAGGAGTGTGGTGAGAGTAAATTTTTTTGATTACATAGCTATCGTTTTAAGTAATGATAATCAGATATGCAGAACCGGGAATTGAATTCCGCCCGGAAAGAACAGCTATGGCAACATAGGCACAATTAAGCGGAATTGCTGCCGGTAAAAGTAGCTTCGCCGCCTTAAACTAATGGTATCAGAATATTAAGTTTATATTAAGAATGTTTTATGTGGCTGAAAACTGCAGCCGCTTCAATAAAAATGCTACCAGGCGGTTGTTGTATAATTTACATTGTTTTTCCGGGATGAGGTTACCGCAATGCCTTGCTGGTCATTATTCAGCAAAGAAAAGCCCTCCAGCTCATCCTGCCGGCCGTCTATGTTTACTTCGCGGATAACCTGCATCTTGCCCGCATCTAAAGACCTGGTTAAATCAACATACGTAAACTTCCACTTGCGCCCCTCTATCTGGTTTTGTATCAGGACAAGTGTATTTTTACCGGCTGCCCAATGCAGGTTTTGCACCCAGGGGGTGCAGGTAAACTTTTTGACCAGTACACCAGGCTCACTCGTTTTTTTGCAGGCTTTTAATTTTTCGGGGTCATACAGGCGCACTTCATTGCCGTTATTGCCATAATCGGCAGTAGCAACATACCACTTATTATGATATTGTACATATTCGGGCCTGGTACCCTGTATGCAGGCATCGTCATCAATGGTGTTAGTGAGGTTGCCATCCAGCGTGCCTGTTTTTTGAAGTCCTTTCCAGTTGATGCAATAAATTACCGCTTTCCATTTGGTACCTTCGGCATTCAATCTGATGGAATTGCCGATAAAGACGGGCTTATTGCCATGACAGGCAATTCCGGTAGGATGATTAATAACATCCTGCCCGTTTTGAGTAAGCTTCATCTCCTTATGCTGATATAGGAGGCTATCATGAATCAGCTTATATTCACGTATCATGCCTACTTCCCGGTCACCATATAAAAATATCCTGCCCTGCTGATAGGAAATGCCCTGACAGGCGCCAAGGGAGTCAACCGTGGTCTCTCGGTTCAGGGCCATGCTGATGGTATTATCAATAAATGAACTGAAGAGCATACTGATGCCAATCAAGGCGAAAAGCAAGGTGCCTTCCGTAATCGCAGGCAAGTTTTCATAGATCCGTTTATTTCTATTAAGCATAATATTTGCAGCCAGTTTATGAGTGCGAGTGGCTATCCTGGCGGCAAAGGAGATGTTTTCAGATGAACTGTATATAAAGAAATAGTTAATTCAACCAGCAATAAGCCTGATGAAATGAGAATGCTTACATTTTCTGCATCTTATTTATCAGCTTAACAGCTAAAAGAATTAATATTATTGATTTTCAATTTTCGTGGTTTTACATCAATTTACGGGTGCCGTATCACTTTAATAGGCAGAACAAATGCTCATTAATGGCTGGCTCAATCATTTTATAATTTATTGTGTTATGCACAAGCGGGATTCATTATTGATTATAATAAAAGAAAAATAACAGATATGGAAATCTTACTGATGTTTTTGTCATTCTCCCTTCTTGCGGTTGCCGGCTGCCAGGGGCAGCATAGCGGTATTACAGGAGTGTACGGAGGATTGGAAACTTCTTTATCGGTTGTGATGGGAGCCGGAATGAGCCGTACCGACCATGCTTTTTATTTTCGTCCGAATGGCACTTTTAGTGATAAGCTGAACAAACCCGACTGGAAAACCAATGTAGATGGTACTTACCATGTACAGGGCAGCCAGGTTACTGTTAAGTATAACGGCGGCGGTACCGATAGGTACAAAATTCAGGATGGCGGCAGTTCATTAGGTGCGGGCAGTTACAGCCTGCTTAAAATGAGTAATACAAGCACAGTGCCTGCCGGCCATTACGATTTTACGATGATTAACAGTTCAGGAGGCGGCAGTTCGGGCTTGGCGGCAGTCAGCAGTTCAAACCAAACCGGGCTTGATTTTGACGGAAAAGGGCATTTCAGCCGGAATCATTCAGGAGCAGTTAGCATCAGCGGCAGTAATGTGGGCGGCGGTACCAGCAGCCGGAATGGCGGCGACGGCACCTACGCCTTAAAAGATGGAATTTTAACCCTGAGTTATACTGATGGCCGCAGCGAAATCCATAGCTTTTTCAGCCGCCCGGAAGAAAAGCCTGTTATGGCGGTAGTGGATGGCAATATCTATTTTATGGAAGATAAAAAGCCGGCGGCCGGCACGCATAAAGCTTATACCAATCAGGTAAGCAGTACTTCTCCATCTGCAATGCCATCTGCCGTCAGTACTGCTTCTATTATAGAAAAGGCGCATCAGGCACAAGGCGGGGCTGCGCTGGATGCTATAAAAACGCTGCAGGTGTCCGCCAGTATCTCCGGTGTATCAGTTACAGTAAAAACAGATTTGGATGCAGGCAAAATCAGGACGGAACTGAGCAGCAGGGGCAAACTGGCAGTGGTTGAGCAGGTAGATGGCAATACCGGCTGGCAATGGAAAGACGGTAAGCAGCAGCCCCTAAGCGATAGTCGGTTGCAGGAAATGAAACACAGTATGCATACTGGTATATTGGCGTTTGCACAGAAAAACTTAAGCCGGCTCCAAATGGCTAAGGTACAGCAAGGGCAAAACAACATGAATTTGCTTACCGTTAAGCAGGATGGCGGCACAGATGTTTTTGTGATAGACAGCCAAGGCAAACTGGTAGCTGACGGAAGCAGCTTAAATAACTTGAAGCAGATGTCGGTATATGCCGATTTTCAAAAAGTGCAGGGTGTATTGGTGCCTTTTCAGGAAGTGCAAACCAGCGGTTTAAACAAAATGGTTATTAGATATGAAAGCTACCGCATTAACCCCGGCTTCACCAGTGCCGACTGGGCAGTTCCAAATCAGTAAGGTAACTGGTCTTCTTGCTTAGCGTATGTTTAAATATGTTATTGCTTAATAAGCATTGTTGCCTCTGAAACATGTTCATCATAACCAAACTAAAAGGGGTGTTTAGCTATTTATCATTATAAATATCAAAACCATATTAACTTGCCTACAGAAGATAAAACAAAGCCAGCCACTAAATTCGGGCTTCCTAATCTGCTCCTGATTTTAGGATTGGGGATATTGCTTTGCGGAGAAGCTTATTTTGGCTACAAACTGCATGCGCTTTCAGACCAGCAGGAAGAATTGAAGGAGGATTATTCCAATATTAATAACATCACCTTCGGGCTCTTTTCAGTGGAACAGTGGCGCAGCAAGGTAGCAGATATTGTTAATCATCAGGTTCGGCATTTTACTTTAACGCCAAAGCAAAAGGCGGAGCTGCAAGTAGAAGTTGAGCAGATTATTCTGGCTCTCATCCGTAAAGCCGAAGCGCTGCTGGAAAAAAAGCCGACAACCTTCAGCGGCAAGATTAAGCGGCTGGCGGTTAAGACTTTTGTAAATACCGGCCAAATTGAAGCACAGGTTCCTGCCTTTGCTAAAACGGTAATAGCTAAGGTAGATAATCCTGCAAGCAAAGCACAGCTCAGCACAGTGGCGATGGGTAAATTCAATACTGTTGAAAAGAATGCTTATGTTGACAGTACCCTGAAGGCGAATGATGCTGCAACGGCTAAAATGTACCGCAAGTATCAGGTATCTACTCCTGAAGCATTTAACAGCAAACTCACTTCATCATTAGGCAGGATCAGAACTGTAACATATGGCTACTCGTTTGGTATGCTCGGCTGCGTTATTGCCGTATTAATGACATGGTGGTTTTTAAGAAAAAAAGTTGAATTACATGCCACACTCTTTATAATGTCATTATTGTTTGCCTTTATCCTGCTGGCAGTTGGCTTAACGGCATCCATGATTGAGGTTAATGCGCGCATCGGCTCACTCGATTTTGTGTTTTTGGGCGAACACGTTGTTTTTAAAAATCAGGTGCTCTTTTTTCAGAGCAAAAGCATTTTGGATGTAGTAGAGGTTTTAGTTAAGCAGCCTGCTGCTGATTCTATTTTTGTTGGTATCCTGATATTGGTTTTCAGCATTCTGTTTCCGGTCATGAAGTTGAGTTCAACCGGTATTCACCTCCTGAGCAAAAGAGAACTGGCTGAAAGCAGATTTATTAAATATTTTGCATTTCAGTCGGGCAAATGGAGTATGGCCGATGTCATCGTGATAGCCATTCTGATGGCTTACATCGGCCTGAACGGCCTTCTGGAAAGTCAGCTGGCCAGCCTGAATATCCGAAGCAGCTTCCTTACAATTATTACAACCAATAATACGGCGTTGCAGCCGGGTTACATTGTGTTTATAAGTTTTGTGCTGTACGGGCTGATTCTCTCTACTATACTGAAATATATTACCCCTTACAACTCGCATTAAATTATTATTGGGCAGTAAAATAAAATTGATTATTAAAATAAAAATATCTTGAATACTGAGCAACAACACTTTCCGGCCGGCCGGCTCCGTTTACTCAATATCCTGCTCATCTTGGGCTTAAGTATCCTGCTGTGCGGCGAAGCGTATTTTGGTTATCAGCTGCACTCACTTTCCGGTAAGCAGGAGCAGATTAAGGAAGATTACAGCACAATAAATAATATCACCTTCGGTCTTTTCTCGGTTGATCAGTGGCGCGAAAAGATTTCGGCGGTCGTTAATGGTCAGGTACACAACTTTAACCTGACCCGTGCACAAAAGAAAGCGTTGCAGGCTGAGGTAGAACAGCAGCTGCACGGGCTGATTAATAAAACCATAGCAACCATTAATAAGCCGCAAACCACCTTTAGCGGTAAGGTCAAAAGATTTGCGTTTGATAAATTTGTTAATACAGCGCAGATACAGGCGCAGGTGCCAGGATTTGCAAAAACAATTATTAACCGGGTGAACAGCCCGGCCAGCAAGAAGCGGCTGAAAGATATAGCACAGGGCAAGATACACGCGCTTGAAAAAGCAACCTATGATAGTACGCAGACGGCAATTACCAAACTTACCAATGATATGTACCACAAATATCAGGCAGCTGATGCGGATACATTTAACAGAGAAATAAGCAGCAGGTTAACTTCCATACGTACTGTTACTTATCACTATGCTTACGCTATGCTCGGCTGCGTTTTGGCTGCGCTTATGTTATGGTGGTTCCTGAGAAATCAGGTTCACCTGCACGCTGCCCTTTTTATAATGCTGTTAATGTTTGCGTTAATTCTTTTAATTGTTGGCATTACGGCATCTATCATTGAAGTTGATGCCCGTATCAGTACCCTTAACTTTATGCTTTTGAACCAAAAAATTGCCTTTGAAAATCAGGTGCTTTTTTTTCAGAGCAAGAGTATATTCGGCATTATTGAGGTGCTGTTAAAGCAGCCAAAGCCCGATGCCATTGTGGTGGGCACTTTGATATTGATATTTGTTATTATACTGCCGGTAGTAAGAATGATAGCAAGGGGCGTTCGCGTGTTAAGCTCTAAGGCAAGTGGCAGCAGCAAAGTTGTTAATTACTTAGCTTATCAATCAGCCAAATGGGATATGGCCGATGTAATGGTTGTTGGCGTAATCATGACTTATATTGGTTTGAACGGGATATTGAAAAGCCAGCTTGCCAATTTAAATATCCATAATAGTTTTCTAACTGCTGTAACCGTCAATAATTCATCCCTGCAGCCGGGTTACTTTATATTTGTAGGCTATGTAGTGTTTGCGTTGGTCATATCAACCATCCTGAAACGGATAACTCCTGAGGATGCCATCTAAATTGGTAGTGTTATGGATGCTGGTAAGCTGGATGCATAGGCAGGCATTAATTCGATCCTAACTAATTACCTGGCCAGCCTATGCCGGCAAACAGGATTGAACCGGGTGTGCCGGAAGCATCATAGCTGTAAATTCTTCAAAAACCAGATTATAGATGTTTTCTGTAAAAATCATACAGTACACATGTTGTACGTGTACTGTATGATAGGATTAATTAAACTATGCCTGTTGCTAAGTGCCGCTTGGCTGTTATTGCTGATTATTGTTACCTATCAGATTGCCGAAGAGAATAGCATTCAAAAACAAGCGGGCAGTGCCTAACCAATAACCGCGATAGGTAGGATCATCAGCAAATAAAATTACCTCGCCGCTGCCGCTCGGTACAGCGATGATAGCAGCCGAATTAGCCACCCGGGCAATATTACGCCTGGAAGAATAACCATTGATGAATGGCTTAGCGGTATATTGTGCCACTGTAGCATATTTGTTGGCGCTTGGCAGCAGTAAGGTAGGCCCGTTTTTATTAATATACAGTTTGCGGCTGGTTATCCCAAAGGCTATCGGATGTGTAATATCCAGGTCAGACTGAAAAATGGCGCCGTTAATGCGCCTTGCGCCTTCTACGTTCTCCTGCCTTGCAAAGTCGAGGCGTTCACTAGCAGGCCTTACCTGCCGTGTTGTGTCGCCTGCCGCCTTGCCTGCATTGGGGCGGCGCGCAGCACCACCTGCTGCTGTATTGGTGCTTTGAACCTGTGGCGCAGGTGCGTCTGTAGCGGTGCCTCCACGCCCTGGTGCAAAATCAGCCTCAGCCAGGCGCTCCCGTACCAGCCCCTGCTGCACAGCCCAGGCGGTTGCTGTTTGAAAAGTAATGAGTGTACCGCCATCATTCACCCAGGCCTTGATTTTGTCAACAACGGTGTTATCCCAGGAGGTATAGTTGCCGCCGGGCAATATTAGAGTAGTGTAGCGTTTCAAGGAAGCCCTCAGGAAACTGGATAAATCAATTTTGGTTACAGGCATATCCAGCTGCTGGTTGAGCAGGAACCAAACCTGACCGGCCTCTGACGCAGCGGTACCCTGACCGAAAGCTACAGCTACCTCCGGCTTGCGTACTGCTTTTATATTGTTGCTGCCTATATCAACACCATCCGAGCTGTATCCTCCGGTTACCCCGGTAAAATTGATATGCGTGCCGGCCGCTATTCCCTCCAGTGCCCGGTATAATGAATCGGCAGAAATGGTTTGGCCTGCAACCGGTATTATTAACGAGCCGTAGCTATAAGCATGTTTTCCGGATGCCGTAGTGGTGGTGAATGTTTTAAAGGCGGTTTTAACCAGAATGTTTCTTAAAAGTAACTGATAAAGAGCTTTACTGGCATTATAGTCACTGTAATTAACCAAATAGGCATATGCTGATTTTCCCCCTTCAACTTCACCCTTATTTAAGTTTAACGCTGTAACCTCACTGCCTTTGGTCACAGCTGTATTAACTTTGGCATATTTTAAACCATAAGCATGAATAATGCTCCATCCTGTATTATCATAGTAGATACTATCCGTCAGGATATTCTCCTCAAACAGCGAATGAACAATCAGGTAATTAGGCTGTGCCGAAGGTACAAGGTATGCCCTGCCTTTCTGGAATGTTTTACCATCCTGGGTTATGTTATCATTCAGTTCGTAAACTTTTATACGGTGCTGCAATAATAAGCCTAAAAACTTCTGGGTAAGGGTTACATCCTTGTTATCGCCAAATACATAGGCTTTAACCAGGCTTTTTTGTCCTTGCTCCAGCGCATATTTAAAAAAGTCTTTCTGTACTTTAAATAACCCAGCCTTTTCGGCTACAGCGCCGCGTATGGTAGAAAAACTGGTAGTTAAGTGGTTACGTATGGTAAAGGCAAAGGTAACCGGTCCGTTGGCAGATTCCTGCAAAATTCCGCGCGAACTGGCTTGTTCGTAAGTAGCGGCTACCGAGCCATAGAATTTAGGGTAGGTAGAGCCGTAAATAGGCGACAAATTATCATAACCCTCTTTGGTGAAGTATAAGGACCCGATATCATCCAGGGCTGCTGCATTATATTTGGCCAACACTATTCCCTCATCATACAAAAAGCGGGGTATAATAGGGCTGTAATGATTGGCAGGCGTAGGTTCGAAATAGTAAGTGGCGTTGGTGCCTTGTTCATGAAAGTCGATTTGTACATTGGGATACCATTGATGGAAAAACTCCACCCGGTTGCGACTTTCTACCTGCACTAAGTTTAACCAGTCGCGGTTCAAATCGGTAAAGTAGTGATTGGTGCGCCCCAGCGGCCAGCCCTCCACGTGTTCCTTGTCCACCGGGTCGCCCACCGGCGGAAAAGAGTGGTAAGCATTATGCCAGTTAGCCGCCCGGTCTCTGCCATCAGGATTTAAGGACGGGTCAATCAGTATAACCGCCTCGCTCAGCCATTTCTGCGTTTCGGCATCCTGACTGGCGGCCAGGTAATAGCCGGTAAGTAAACTGGTTTCAGTACTGGAAGTTTCGTTGCCATGCACACCGTAACCCAGATCAATAATTACAGGGGCACTGTTGCTCAGCACCGGTTTGGCGGGATCAATCTGGTTCAGGTGTTCCCGCCTGATTTGCTCCAGGCGGCCATAATTTGCCGGGGAGGTGATGGTAACAATAATTTGCTCCCGCTGCTCGTAGGTTTTGCCGATGGTTTGCACGTGCACACGGTCACTGACCCGCGCCAGTTCTCTGAAATAGGCTACCACCTGATCATGCCTTGTATAGTAAGTGCCGATGGGGTAGCCCAAAAACTGCTCCGGTGTTAGGATTTTACTATCTAAAGCTGTTGCTTTAGGAAAATAGTAGCTGTTTTGTGCAAAGGCCTGCTGTATGCTAAGCAGTAATAATACGGCAAGCCAGGTGTTGAATTTAGATATGATTTTCATATGGAAAGAGATTGTGAATGATGAGCTGATGTATTAATATCCGGGATTTTGTGTTACGTCGGGATCTGATAAAATATCAGAGAAAGGGATGGGAAACAGCCAGTAGTTGGTGTTGGTTAAACCCAGTACAGCACCTGCCCGCCCTGTGCGCACCAAATCAAACCAGCGGTGCGGCTCAAAGGCAAACTCTAAACTGTTTTCATCTTCAATGGCTTGTAATAACTGTGCCTGCGTAGCAGCTGTTGTTGGCGAAAGCCCGGCCCTGGCACGTACCGCATTCAGGTCGGCAGCGGCGCCGTCTAAGTTGTTCTGCTGCGCCCTGGCTTCAGC
>CAXTAP010000002.1:0-39538 GCA_964241965.1 uncultured Mucilaginibacter sp. | reverse complement strand
AGTTCAAAAACTGATTCGGCCGTTTGGAACGGTGCTGTAAAAAAGGCTTTATAGGGTTTTACCAAAGCATATTTAGTGTTGGCTATTACTTGCGCAGCATAGTTTTCGGCATCAGCCCACTGTTTGCGGTACAGGTGCAGCCGTGCCCGTAAGGCCCTTGCGGTGCTCTTCTGAGCCCGGCTGCGCGTGGTGCCATCTTCGGGCAGCAGTTGTTCAGCCTGCACTAAGTCGGCTAAAACCTGGTCGTAAGTCTGGTCAAGTGTGCTGCGCTTAATGCCTTTCAGTACGCTCAGATCAGTAGTTGGCTTCAGCTCCAGTTGTACGCCGCCCCATCCCCGGCCTAAATCAAAGTAGGCCAGGGCACGGATGAAGTAGGCTTCGCCCAGGATTTTGTTTTTTTCATCGGCAGTCAGCAGCGGATCATTGATAGCCGGTAAAGCGGTAATAATGCTGTTAACCGAATTAATGGTTTTATAAATGCCCTGGTAGGCGGCTACCGTGATCACATTATCTGTAGGTATGGCATTCTGATCGAGCTGCAGGTACTGATTGAGTGTACCATTAAAAATCACATTATCGGCAGGCATAATACCCAGGGTGGTATAGTTGGTGGCATAATAATTCTGCACCCCATCATAGGCCCCGATAATAGCTGCACGGGCAGTACCTGCATCTTTGATAGCATCCTCAGTGGCAATTAAGTTGTTAGGCTTTTCATCCAGGTATTTTTTGCACGAGCTTACACTTATTGCGGTAAAGACAAAAAAGATGATATGTATATAAGTAAGTTTCATAATAGTTATTGCTAAAAGGTTACATTAACGCCCAGTTGTAAGGTACGCGGCTGCGGCACGGTAGCCCAGTCATACCCGGCAGTGTTTTGATTATTGCTCTGGGAGCTTATTTCAGGATCAAGGCCATCATATTTGGTAAACGTGAGCAGGTTGGTAGCCTGGAAATACACCCTTGCCCGGCTTGCACTGATTTTCTGGACTACAGCAGCAGGTAAATTATAACCGATGGCTAAAGTTTTCAGCCTGATGAAAGACCCATCCTGCAGGTAACGAGAGCTTAAATTGGCTACATTACCGCCATAGTTGTTAGCCGCACCATCGTTCTGTGTAGGGTTACCGCTGTAAGTAGTTAAGCGCGGAATATCAGTAACCTGGCCGGGAGTAGTCCATCTATCCAGCTGCCGGGGCAGGAAACCGATGTTAGCCTGTGTGCCGCCATGCACCATAAAAAAATCGTTCATGTTCATAATCTTGTTTCCCTGCTGGAAATAGAAAAAGAAGTTAAGATCGAAATTTTTGTAGGAAAGCGTGTTGTTAAATCCGCCTGTATAGTTAGGCAGGGCGTTCCCCACAATCTGCCGGTCGGCGGAGGTAATCTTACCGTCGTGATTTACATCATCATAAACAGCATTACCGGTTTTAGGATCAACATATAGCTGCTTGTACAGGTAAAATGAGTTTACGGCGTAACCTTGCCGCAGTATAGATATGTTTCGGCCGGATGCGCCCTGTGTGATATCAGAAGCCAGCTTTTCAACTTTGTTTCTGTTGAATGAGATGTTAAAGTCGGTAGTCCATTTAAAGCCGCCGCTGTTAACATTCAGGGAATGCACTGCCAGTTCCAGCCCTTTGTTACGTACTGCACCATAGTTTTGCAGGTAGGTAGCAAAGCCGGAACGGTAGGGTACAGGCACATTCAGCAGCAGATTGTAAGTATGTTTATTGTAATAATCAATGTTGAAGCTGAGCCGGCTCTTGAGGATAGAAAACTCGGTGCCAAAGTCAACCTGCCGGGTGGTTTCCCAGGTCAGGTCAGGATTAGCCAGCTGAAAGGGCGCTGTGCCTGCCTGCGCTATATAATTTGCTCCTGATGCGTATAAACCCAGCGCTGCATAAGGGCCGATACCATTCTGATTACCCGATAAACCAATACTGCCTCTGAATTTCAGATCATCGAAAATATGCAGGTTTTTGATAAAATCCTCCTGCCCGGCGCGCCAGGCTACGCCGCCCGACGGGAAATAGCCCCATCGTTTGTTGATACCAAATTTTGAAGACGCATCGGCCCTGATACTGCCGTCAATAATATATTTATCATCGTAGGCATAACTGGCTTTACCAAAAAAGGATTCCAGTTTTGATTCATTCTTGAACGAGGAGCCCAATGTAGTAGCCGCTGAGCTGATGGCTGTCAGGTTATTGGTAGCAAAACCGGTTCCGGTGGCGCTGGTACCTTCGCTTATTACGGTATTCAGGGTATTGCCTATTAAGGCATTAATGTTATGCTTATTATTCCTGCCAAATGATTTGATATAAGTCAGTACCTGCTCGTTAGTATATACAATGTTCTTGGTTTCATAAGAAGCAGCCGATCCGCCGGTGGCTATACCTGCACTGATAAGCGTATTGGCATAATCGTTTTCATACTCGCTGCCATTATCAAGGCTCCAGCTGCTCCTCAGCTTTAAACCAGGCAAAAAGGTGTATTCAGCAAAAAGGTTGCCTATAGTACGCCATCCTACAGCATCATTATTTAAATTATTAATAAGTGCAACCGGGTTATCAAAACTGCCATAGCGGGCATAAGAGCCATCAGCATTATATATAGGCAGGTAAGAGCGCGTAAACAAAGCAGAGTTAATAACACCCTGCGGGTTATTATCATTGCTGCTCAGGTTCCGGTCGGTACGGGTGAGATTAACGCTGGTTCCTACCTTTAGTTTTGAAGTGATATAATTGTCATAGTTTAAGCGGCCTGTATAGCGGTTATAAGCCGAAGGCTTTACGATAGATTCCTGGTTCAGATAACCGAAAGCAATATAATAGTCGCTGTTTTCCGAGCCGCCCTGTGTGGACACATCATAATTTTCGGTACGTGCGTTGCGGAAGATAAGACCAATACGGTCATACGTAGGCTGTGAAGCCGGATTGGCAATTAAGCCGGTTGCTGCAGCAGGGTTCAGCCCGTTATCAATGGCTGTGTTTGTTTTAGCTTCATTGCTTAACAGGGCTGTTGTTGGTCCGTCAGTTACCTTGAACTTTTTTATAGCTGTTGATACGCCCTGGTAGGTGCTTAGATTTATCTGCCCCTTGGTGTTCCGCTTTCCGCGGCGCGTGGTAACAATAACAACGCCATTGGCGCCGAGTGAGCCATAGATGGCGGTAGCATTGGCATCCTTTAATATCTGAATGCTTTCGATATCATTCGGGTTAATATCTGCCAGCGGGTTAGATTGCTGCTGATTTCCTATTGGCGTTTGCAGGGGCTCGGTATTACTTACAAATACCCCGTCAATTACATACAGCGGATCAACAGATGCATTGATGGAATTGTTGCCCCGCACTCTGAAGGTAATACCTGCGCCCGGCACGCCTGAGTTGGCCTGCACCTGTACGCCTGTAGCCTTACCCTGAAGCAACTGGTTAAAGCCGGCAGCAGGCTGATCGCGAACGGCATCGCCGGTTACGCTGGTGATAGAGCCGGCAATGTATTTGCGCTCCTGAGTACTATAACCGGTAATTACAACGTCACTTAGCTGACTGATCGTAGGCTTGAGCTGAATCTCTACCAGACTGCCTGTTACTACAAGTTCCCGCTGGTCGTAGCCGATGAAAGTAACTACCAAAGTATAGGGGAACCCCTGGCCGGTTACAAAATTGAACTTGCCGTCTGCATCGGCAGAAACGGCGTGGGTTGTTCCCTTAATTTTAACTACCGCACCGGGCAGCGGTTGTTTGGTGGCAGCATCTAAAACCACACCTGTTAGCCTTGATTTGATGGAAGCCGGGCTAACCGGCTGTGCAACTGCCAAATGTATATAGAAAATGCATAGCAGCAGGCACACACCTGTTTTGTATAATTGTGTCATAAAATAATATTAAAATTGAAACTGTAGAATTGCTGTTGCCACTCAGGGGCAATAGCGCTAACTTTTAAAAAGCAGCTTAATGAAGCTATTGGACAAATAGCAAGAGGGGCTGTGTTAACAGCAACACATGCAGCACATACACATGCTTAGCGGGGCGAAAAGCTTGTTTTTTGATGAGGTTTTGTTGGTTGATGCCTGACTTTGAAACAAGCTCAGTTGTCTTTTTCGGCAGCGTACTTGCAAATTCATAATATAAATATAAAATCTATGGATTAAGTAGGCAAATAAATGAATTATATATTATATATGCAATTATTTAAATAAAATATATTTATCTATCTAAATACTTATAAACCTCATTACAAAATGTATCAATATTTTTTAAGTATTAATTCAGTACAGCAGGTTATAAAAGGCCTTACAGCTTACAAACCCGAAACGTTTTGTAATAAAAAATCAGCCTGCTGTTTAATAGTAAAGGCGGAATAAGATGAATAATGTTTTTATGTACAGCAGCGAGGCCCCGGCTACCTGTAAATTAATAATCAAGCAAATATTACCAAGGGCTAATACTATAATGTATATAAGTTCTTCGTTGTATTAAGTATGCATAATTAAGAGAACACGTTATTGGATATCAGTACTATCTGCTCATGTGCAAACCATTTATCAGAATTTGCTTACTTGTAATGTAAAGACATCGAAAGCCCGTTCATCTGGTATGTAACAGGTTTGATGAACGGGCTTAACTACATTGATTAACAGCGTTTATAATATATTATACACTTGTATATTACGCCAACAGGCATTAATACATCAGCTTTCCTTCAGAGCCGTTTTCCGGAAAGTGTCCAGCGTGGTAATTTTTTCCAGGTGTACCGGCTTGCCGGTACGGGCCGATTCATAGATGGCCTCCATGATTTTTTGATCCTGTAAACCTTCTTCGCCTGGTGTGTTGGGCTCCTTATTATCAATAACACATTCCGAAAAATGATCTATTTCCAGCGCAAATTGGTTTTCCTCCTTAATTTTGGGGTTCATCTTGGTTTCTACCTTGCCATCTACATGCGAGGCTTCGGGCATCAGGCCCTTATAATCAAAAGCGGGATCCATGCCGAACCAGCCGCCGTTCTCAGCGTAGCAGCGATAATGCTTAGAGTTGTGCGCGCCGTAGCTGCAAACATTATTGGCAATAGCGCCCCCCGGAAAAAACATCTGGAACATCACCGCTTCCTCCACTTCCTTAAAGCGCGGATCGTTGGGCGTAGTGTAAGTGCTGGCCACTACCATGTGTGGCTCTTCGCCCAACAGGAAACGATTGGTATTAATATCATACAGGCCAATATCCGGCAATGAGCCGCCGCCTGCCAGGGCCTTATTCAGTCGCCATTGTTTCGGGTCTCCAATATTTTGCACATTGTTTGAACTGATAACTTTTACTTTGCCGAATTTTTGCTGGCGCGCCCATTGCATCATTTCCCGGTTGTTGGGCTCATACTGAATGCGGTAAGCAATCATCAGCTTTTTACCGGCTTTTTTACAGGCCTCAATCATGCGTTCTGCCGATTTTGATGAGGTAGTCATTGGTTTCTCGCACAAAACATGCTTGCATGCTCTGGCGGTACGTATCACAAAGTCTTCGTGCATGGAATTGGGCAGTACGATATATACCGCATCAATCTCCGGGTTATTTTTAATGTCATCAAAATTTTGGTAGTTATAAATGTTTTTTGATGATATACCATACTGCATAGCCACCTTTTGCGCTTTAGCCGCATCGCCGCTTACCAG
This sequence comes from uncultured Mucilaginibacter sp., assembly GCA_964241965.1. Lineage (GTDB taxonomy): Bacteria > Bacteroidota > Bacteroidia > Sphingobacteriales > Sphingobacteriaceae > Mucilaginibacter. The sequence continues at coordinate 33,864 of CAXTAP010000002.1, read as the reverse complement.
AGCCACCGGCTTTGAATATTTACAGGCGCCGAATGCCGGCATTATTTGCCCCAGCGTCAGTTCGCCTAAACCCACTATGGCGTAATCCACGCGTTTGTCTTTGGGTAATATACTCGGAGAGCTTTCCTGCTGGCCTTCAGTAGGTGCATGCTGGCTTGGCACATCCACTTTTACAGCGGCCGACAGCGGGCCGGGGCCCGAACTCTGGCTGCTTCCCTGCATACTTTGTGCGCTGGCCGTGCCGGAGGCCAGTTCACCGATTACTGTAGCTGCCAGGATACCCTTACTGGCTGTGCCGATAAAATTCCGCCGGTTAACGCCGGCTGCCGGGCTACCGGCAGATTGCATAAGCTGGTTCAAATATTTCATGTTGATGAGTGGTAATTTATTTAATAGTTATTAAATTTTCTAAAAACACAAACCGGACTTCCATTTTGTTTTTAATAGGTAACAAGGGCTATCAGCCAATGGGGCCGAATAAGCTGTTGAAGTTGGCAAAACTTACTAACTTCGTTTCATGCATGGTTTAGACTTCAGTTTCCTGAAATTCAGTTTTTTTGATGTACTGGATGTTATTCTGGTAGCACTGCTCATCTATCAGCTCTATAATTTAATTAAGGGAACCATTGCCGCCAGTATTTTTGTCGGGCTGGCGTTTATCTGCCTTTTATATTTTATTGTGAAGCCTTTGCATATGCAGCTGCTCACTGATATTTTAGGCAATTTTATGAATGTTGGCATTATTGCCATTATCGTAGTGTTTCAGCAGGAAATACGGCGATTTTTACTGCTGATCGGGCGAAATGCTTCCTTTCAGCGCAACCGGGCATGGTGGCGCTATTTTTTAGGGAAAACAGAGACTGAAAAAAATAATTATGCCCGCATTAAGCCTATCATTGATGCCTGCAAAAGCATGAAGCAAACCCGCACCGGCGCCCTCATTGTGTTTGTAAAGGAGTATGATGAGCAGTTTTACCAGAACAGCTGTGAAGTGCTCGAAGCCAAGGTATCCAAACGCCTGCTGGAAACCATCTTTCAGAAAAACAGCCCCCTGCATGACGGTGCGGTGGTTATTTCATCCAATAAAATAAAATCAGCCAGCTGTATCCTGCCGCTAACGGATAATACCAACCTGCCGGCTCAGTTTGGCCTGCGCCATCGGGCCGGTATCGGCGTTACTGAGAGCAATGATGCTACCGCTATCATTGTATCTGAGGAAACGGGTGAAATATCTTACGCTAAACAGGGCAAAGTAAAAATGGACATCAGCTTTGCGGAACTGGAAAAACTGCTGAATAAAGACTATTAAAAAATGAAAGAAACCATATTCTTACTAAACAACGATAAGCAACTGGTAGAGATGACCGAAGCAAAGTACCTGACAGAAGATGAACTGCAAACCTTGCTGGAAGATTATCCGAATTTAATGTCAGGTGATCAGATTGACGAGGATAATCCCCGGCGGTGGTTGCTGATCAGCCGTGAGATGGGTGTTGCCGACAGTGAAAATGCCGGCGGGCGCTGGAGCCTAGATCACTTGTTTATTGATCAGGACGGCATACCGACTTTGGTAGAAGTAAAGCGCAGCACGGATACCCGTATAAGGCGTGAGGTTATAGGCCAGATGTTGGATTATGCAGCCAATGCTATAAGTTACTGGAAAGTGGAAGAGATAATAGCTAAGTTTCAATCTGCCTGCCAGCGAAAGGACAAAGACCCAGAAGAAGTATTGCACGATTTTTTAATTGATAGCGATGCAGACGATTTTTGGGAACGTGTAAAGACTAATTTAGGTGCCAGCAGAATAAGGTTATTACTAATAGCAGATATGATACCGCGTGAGATGAAGCGCATTATTGAATTTTTGAATGAACAGATGACCACTTGTACCATTCTGGGTATAGAGATAAAGCAATTTGCCGGTCAGGGTTTAAAAACGCTGGTACCAAGGGTTATTGGTGCTACCGAGAAGGCTCAGCAACAGAAATCGGTAAGAAGCACCGGTGGGGAACAATGGAATCAGGAAAGATTTTTTGCCGAAATCAGAACCAGAGACCCTTCAAACTATGATATTTATAAAAAGATTTTTGATGAAAGTTCACAACTGTTTAATGATGTGTGGTGGGGAACTGGCACCAAATATGGCTCATTTATTCCTAATCTGCGTATAAATAAGCTGTTTATTCAATTGTTTGCTGTGCATACCAACGGCACTATTGAAATTCAATTTCAACATTTAAAAACTAAACAGCCATTTGATAATGTAGAATTACGGCGTGAATTATATACCCGGCTAAATTCCGCTCTGAATATTAAATTAGACAACATGGAAGGCAGGCCAGGTATCAAACCTGAGCTGTTTAGATCGCAAGAAACAATGTCTGCATTCTTTGAAGTTGTTAAATGGTATATTAAAGAAGTGAAAGCATTCTACGGACAAATATAAAATTTGCCGCTGAGGGGAATAAACAATCCACAAATCCATAATTAGTAAGCAGATTTGCTCAACCGGATTGCTGCTTATTCTCCTCAGCGGCGCAAGGGTTAAATATTCGTCTATTTCAATTCTGAAACAGCCCGGTCTGCAGCCTGGGCTGAGGCTGCATCATTCATGGCAGTGCGCTGGCTTTTAATGCTGGTAAGCATTTGGGCAATATAAGGTTGCGCGCCATACGCTTTATAACGGATGCCTAAATCTTTCAACTGCGCAATACCCTGCTGGGCATATTGCGGATTTTGTACCCGTGCTACCATAGCAGCATAACCCCTCAAGTTGTCAATTTTATCCTGAACGCCTAAATCACCGAATTTAGCAGCCACAAAGGGCCATTCAGCATCACTGCCCGCTGCGGTATAAATGCTGATGATGGCACTCGTAAGTGCTCCTGCGTTGTCTTTTTCAAGCGCTTTAGCATTTGCAAAGGCTTCGGCCGGGTTCAAAGCGGCAATGCCGTTTAAGCCGGCGGCCTCTACCGCGTATGATGGATTGGCAAGCGCCTGCTTAAATAAATTCAGGTTGCCTGATGCTTTCAGTTTTGCCAAAGAATTCAGTGCACCTGCACGTACCAGGGTGTTATCATCCGTTTGCGCCAGGCTGGTTAATACAGGCAGGGCGGCATTACGCACATCATCATTATCCATTTTCAGCGCTTCCATTGCTTTGAGGCGCAGGCCATAATACTTATCCTTCAATGCAGCTATCAGTACGCGGCGGGCCTCCTTATCGGTTTGCTGTGCAGCAGCGGCATCAATGGCTTCCAGCCGATCCACATACAGAGGTGCGTTAAAGTATTGAAATACGTAATCGGCCAGGGGTTTATTATCAGTTTTCTGAGCCAGCAGCGCCTTGTCACCATCCACGTTGACCAGGTCGGGCTTCGTGTCTGAATGGAAAGTCAGCGTGTCAGTCTGGCCACGCATCCAAACCTTGTGCCGGCTTGCTTTTCCGCCGGCATAAATATCTATCGCCATTGGAAGTATAAACGTTTTATCCGGCTGGGTTTGCTGCAGGTAAACGGTTTGCGTTTTAGCAGCTGCATCCCATTTGTAATCTATCTGCAGCAGCGGGTGGCCCGAGCCGTAGTACCATTGGTTAAAAAACCAGTTTAAATCTAGTCCGCTGGCTTCTTCCAATGCCAAACGCAATTGCTGGGCTTCACCATTTTTAAAGGCATTATTTTTTAAATAGATGTTTAAGCCTTTATAGAAAGCCTCATTACCTAAATAGTTGCGCAACATGTACAAGATACTGCCGCCTTTCTGATAGGTAACCACATCGAACATATCTTCCTTATCACTGTAATGAAAGCGTACCAAATCCTTTAATGGCGCACCGGGCGTGCGCATATAATTTATACGGTCGTTGTTGATGTGAGCGTCGCCGGCATCCCTGCCGTACTTATGTTCGGCCCACAGTGTTTCGCTGAAATCAGCAAAAGATTCGTTTACAGTGAGGTTACTCCAGCTTTCGCAAGTTACATAGTCGCCAAACCACTGGTGAAACAGTTCATGTACAATAGTGCTGCGGCCTTCATCATAATAAGTATCCAGCAGCTCACGCTTGGTAGCCTGCACATACTCGCCGTGCAGGGTGGCAGTGGTATTCTCCATTGCGCCGCTCACATAATCGCGTACTACAATCTGAGCATATTTATTCCAGGGATAATTGATACCTAACGTTTTGGAGTAAAAGTCAATTACTTCAGGGGTAAAGCCGAATATATCCCTGGCATAAGGGGCATATTTAGGTTCCAGATAATAATCCACCGGCGTGTTGTTCCATTTGTCATGATAAACCTTAAAGTCGCCCACCGCCATCATGAATAGATAAGGCGAATGGGGAAGGTCCATTTTCCAGGTATCAGTACGGGTGCCATTGCCATTGTTTTTCTGAGAGGCCAGCCTGCCGTTGCTCAGCGTTACGTATTTAGCTGGCACAATCATGCTGATTTCTTCGGTTGTTTTTTGATCAGGCTTATCAATGGTCGGGAACCAGGCCGAGGAGCTTTCGCTTTCACCCTGCGTCCATATCTGCACCGGCTTGCCCTTAATGGCACTGTCGGGATTAATAAAATACAGCCCTTTGGCGTCATTGATGGCTGCGCTGCCTTTCACGTGTAATTCATTTGGTTTGGCGGTGTAACCAATATAAATAATATAACTCTCATCATTGTGGTAAACCTTGTCCAGATTAATGGCCAGCGTAAGGCTGTCCTGATACTTGTATTTCAGCGGAACATTCTTTCCATTGCGTATGATGGCAACATTCTTAATGTCCATGCCTTTAGCATCCAGCCGCAGGGTATCGGTAGGGTAAAAGTGCGGTTTCAGGGTTATCCATTCCTTACCATACAAATAGCGTTTCTTATAGTCGAAGCTTACATCCATTTTAGTATGCACCAGGTCATTAACCTTGGCAGGTGTAGCCCTGTAGATATTCAGGGCCGGATCGGCAGCGGCCTGGGTAGTTTGGGCAAAAGCGCCTGTAAAGGGCAGGCCGCCTATAATCAATGCGACAGATAACAGTGCAGAAATTTTGATAGTCATACTTTATAAAAACTCAATTACTCAGCGAAAACAGTTAAGCATCATTTGAACCTGGTTTAGGCTCAGGCGGGCCAAAATACAATAAAAACCCGTCTTAATTTTCAGCAAATGTTTTAAAAGCAAAAATGCCCGGCCGAATTAATATTCAGCCGGGCATCTCGTTTATTAAAGAAGCACTTCCTATAAGAAGCCAATCAGGCCAATCAGCAGTACTGCTCAAAGGCATATACCAGGTTATCAGCAATCATTTGTGCCGGGCGGCCTTCAATTTGGTGGCGCTCAATCATGTGCACTAATTTACCATCTTTGAACAAAGCCATAGCCGGTGACGATGGCGGATAAGGCAGCATATAATTACGGGCCTTATTTACGGCATCGGCTTCCATCCCTGCAAAAACGGTTACCAGTTTATCCGGGTGCTTTTCATTTTTAACCGCAGCTTTGGCCGCCGGGCGCGCCATGCCGGCAGCACAGCCGCAAACCGAATTGACCATTACAAACACGGTGCCTTCGCTTTCAATGGCTTGTGTTACCTCATCAGCATTTTTTAATTCCTGAAAACCAACACTGGTCAGGTCTTCCCGCATCGGGGCTACTAAATATTCCGGGTACATGATTTTATATTATTTATACTACAAAAATAACGATAAAGCTGCACAAAAGGGTTTTGTGCCAAAATATTAACATTTAACTGACGTTTACGTATGAGTTAAATTTTACCGGTGATTTGAAATTGCAAACGCACCGGGCATTACCCTGATTGATTAATTTATTAAAACTATTGAATGGACTTAAAACAAGCAGATTTAAGCAGAGAAAGTGTTGTTGGAAAAAATCGGCTCGACCCTAAAACTCTACAATTCAAAACGGTACACCTCAACTGGCTGAAAACCGGCATGGCCGTTATCATGGCGATACTCATTGCACTTAGCGTAACGCTGCTGCAGTTAAACAGGCAGCATACCCGCGCGTTGGACGAGAATGCAAGATTGCAGTCAAAAGTTAACGCACTGCAAGGGCAGGTTAATGATGATGCCAGTCAATTGAGCCTGATTACATCTTCGGCTGATAGTAATAATATTAAAGCGCTGGGTTACATTGAAGGCATACAGCTGAAATTGAAAAAAATTAACGATTACCTGAACAGAAGGGGCCTGAAAGAAATGTCTTTTAGAAGTATTAAAACCAAAATCCAAGAACATAAGGTTAGCAATTTACAGGTGTATGCCAGGTACAACAACTATTTAGAGCAGCTGGTAACCAATATCGCTATGATTCCGATGGGTTATCCGCGTATCAGCGCCTTTACTTCATTTTTTGGCTACCGCAGCAACCCATTTGATTTTGGCCGCAACGAATTTCATCCCGGCCTGGATTTCAGAGGGCAGGTAGGGGATATGGTAAAATGTACAGCCAGCGGGAAAATTATTTTTGCCGGGAGGGCAGGAGGTTATGGCAATTGTATTAAAATTCAGCACGCCGGCAACCTGCAAACCTGGTACGGGCATCTTTCACATATCAATGTGCGCCGGGGGCAGCGGGTTACTGTGGGCGAAACTATTGGCCGCGTTGGTTCTACCGGGCGCTCTACCGGGCCGCATTTACATTATGAGGTGCGCAAAAACGGCAAGCCAGTTAATCCGGCTCAGTATCTGAGTTATAATTAATCGGGCTGTGTATAGAGCCGGAAAGCGAGGGCGGGAGATGACTATAAGCAAGCCGTTCCTTATTGCTGCCTGATTTAGTATGTACAGGTCACTTTCTGCCGTTTTGATCGCGATTTATCTTAGTGTTTTTCTAACATTCTATCTGCAATCTTTGTTATATCTTTGCAAAAAAGATATGCTATGTCAACTGTAGAAACTACCTACGTTAAATACAAAGTAAAGGACCTTTCGCTGGCCGAGTGGGGCCGGAAAGAAATTGAGCTGGCCGAGGCTGAAATGCCGGGTTTGATGGCACTCCGTGCCGAATACGGACCTGCGCAGCCATTAAAGGGCGCCCGTATTGCCGGCTGCCTGCACATGACTATACAGACTGCTGTTTTAATTGAAACACTGGTGGCGCTGGGCGCCGAGGTTACCTGGTCATCATGCAATATATTTTCTACTCAGGATCATGCCGCTGCGGCTATTGCTGCTGCCGGTATATCCGTGTATGCCTGGAAAGGATTGAATGAGGCCGATTTTGATTGGTGCATTGAGCAAACCCTGCACTTTGGCGAAGACCGCCAGCCGCTGAACATGATTCTGGATGACGGCGGTGATTTAACCAATATGGTTTTTGACAGGTACCCTGAACTGATTGCTAACATCAAGGGCCTGTCAGAAGAAACCACTACGGGGGTGCACCGCCTGTACGAGCGTGTTAATAATGGTACGCTGCCTGTTCCGGCTATTAATGTAAACGACTCGGTTACCAAATCAAAGTTTGATAATAAATATGGCTGCCGCGAATCGCTGGTTGATGCCATCCGCCGCGCTACTGATGTGATGATGGCCGGCAAGGTAGCTGTAGTATGCGGTTACGGCGATGTAGGCAAAGGTTCTGCCGACTCGCTGCGTAATGCCGGCGTACGCGTTATTGTTACCGAAATTGACCCGATATGCGCCCTGCAGGCTGCCATGGAAGGTTATGAAGTAAAAAAACTATCAACTGCCATCAGCGAGGCCGATATTGTGGTTACCGCTACCGGCAATAAAAATATTGTGCGCGAAAATCATTTCCGTGCCTTAAAGGATAAAGCCATTGTTTGTAATATCGGCCACTTCGACAACGAAATTGATATGGCCTGGTTAAACAGCAATTATGGTAACCAGAAAGTTGAAATTAAGCCGCAGGTTGATAAATATACCATTGAAGGCAAGGATGTAATTGTACTGGCCGAAGGCCGTTTAGTAAACCTGGGCTGTGCTACCGGTCATCCAAGCTTTGTGATGTCCAACTCCTTCACTAACCAGACTCTGGCTCAGCTGGAACTTTGGACCAACAGCGAGGCCTATGAAAACAAGGTTTACACGCTGCCTAAACACCTGGATGAAAAGGTTGCCCGCCTGCATTTAGCCAAAATTGGCGTGGAACTGGAAATACTGGATCAGGATCAGGCTGAATATATTGGTGTAACTGTTGAGGGTCCGTTTAAGCCGGAGTATTACAGGTACTAATTTGAAATTTAAAAGTAATTAAAAAGGGGTGCGGCTTATTACTGCACCCCTTTTTAATTACTTTGTATCGTGCTCGTCAAACTATTTATGACAGTAAGCGTACTAACAGGGGGCTGAATAATGTTTATATTTATACTGTAGTATATTTTTTCGAGGATCAATATGAAAAAGAGACGTTTGATTTTGTTGCTGTCTGGATTTTTATTATTTGTTGCCGGAGTTTTCGGCTATAAACACATTTCTGTTGATGATATCCTGCATTCTGATGCCTGGAACATTTATAAGGATGGCCTGAACGATTATCGCTGGCCTATCTTAACTGTATTTATTATACTATTGATCATTATAGCATTAAGCACAGATAATACCGATCATCATGATAACCATCACGATGATGATGAACGCAGACTGATACCGGTTAAGGTGAAAAGCCATTATAATAACCGGCAATGGTAAGGCAGCAGTACTTAAATGAATATGAAAGGGATGTGAATTATATTGCATCCCTTTTTTTATTAAAAATGCAGGCAATAACAATTTTTAAATTATGTAAGCGTTGCTTGATTAATTCACTTTAACCTGGTTGCAAAATTCTGCCTCATGAAATCTCAGCGTAAGTCCTCATCTGAAAAGCCAAAAAAATCAAAGATCCGTGAGTGGCTGGATGCCATTTTGTTTGCTGTAATTGTTTCTACCATTGTACGCGGATTGTTGTTTTCGGCCTATGCCATACCTTCCGGCTCTATGGAAGGAACCGAATTAACAGGAGATTATTTGTTTGTGAGTAAACTTAGTTACGGTCCGCGCATAGCCTTTACACCGGTTTCCATTCCGTTTTTAGAGCCGGAAATTATGGGAGGCGTAAAAACTTACTGGAGCGGTATCCAGCTGCCATACTTGCGTTTGCCGGGCCTGGGCGAAATCAAGAAGGGCGATATAGTAGTTTTCAACAAGCCCGATGAAGCAGACACTATTTATCATAAACCGGTAGATGAAAGAACCACGTTAATTAAACGCTGCCAGGCTGCGCCCGGCGATATATTGCAAATCAAGAACGGGCAGGTATATATCAACGGCATTGCTGCCAGAAATGCACCCAAACAGCAAACTTCATACACGGTAACTACTGATGGCAGCCAGCTTAATCCGCAAATGCTGAATGACCTGCATGTTGAAACCTTGGCGCAAATAAGCCAGAATCAGTACATCATGATAATTCCGGCTGATGGTATGGCTGAATTTAAGGGATATAGTAACATTAAATCCGTTCAGCCGGTGATACAGTCTGCCGGGCAGTATGACGAATCGGTATTTCCGCACAATGTAATGTTTAAGTGGAATGAAGATAATTTTGGCCCGCTTACCATGCCTAAGAAAGGAATGGTTATTCCGTTGAATGATAGTACCTTAATATTGTATAGCCGGGCCATCCGTTTATATGAGCATAATCAGTTGCAGCAAAATGGTACTACTGTTTTGGTTAACGGCAAGCCGGCCACTCAATACACCTTTAAGTATAATTATTACTGGATGATGGGGGATAACCGCCATAATTCACTGGATTCCCGGTTTTGGGGTTATGTACCTGAAGATCATGTGGTGGGAAAGGCTGTTGTAACCTGGTTCAGTACTGACAGCACTGCTGACCTGTTGCACAGGGTAAGGTGGAATCGGGTTATGAGGGCTATCAATTAAATTTTACAGGGGGCTTTGCGCAAGTGCAATGATGTCTTTTACCTCCAGTATGTTTCTGCTATAGCCTTTCCATACGCTGTTAATCATGGCTAAGTCTAACTCTTGCAAGGTATTTGCGGCGTTAGGCGTAATCAGCTTAATCAGAGGGTAGAGCCAGCCGAGGTATTTGTAAAGTTTTAAAACATTTTTTAAGCCGGGCGTAGGCCGGATGAATCCCGGCCTGAAGTTATATACCTTTTTAAAGGGCAGTTTCATTAAATCGTTTTCTGTTTTTCCTTTAACCCGCGCCCACATACTGCGGCCCTTTTCGCTGCTGTCAGTGCCCGCACCTGATACATAGCAAAAGGTCATGTCTGTATCAGTAGCAGCTAAGGCCCCGGCAAACTGCAGGGTAAGCCGGTAAGTTAAACGGGTATAATCCGTTTCATTTTTACCTATGGAGCTTACCCCGGCACAAAAGAAACAGGCATTATAGCCGGTAAGCTGTTTGCGCAGGGAAAATAAATCAAAAAAGTCCTGATGAATAATTTCCTTTAATTTAGGATGCTTCAACCCAAGCGGGCGGCGGTTAATAATCAGCACCTGCTGTACCTCCGGATGCTGCAGGCACTCATGCAATACGCCTTCGCCTACCATACCGGTAGTGCCTGTGATGATAGCCTTTATTTTCATTGGTACATCGTTTTGTTCAGCTATAACATCAAAACATAATTAAGGTTGACTTAATCATTGTGCAGCAAATTTTGTTGTTTAACATTATTCATCGTAATATTGCGATAAATATGGGAGCTACTAAAACTGAAATTTTTACTGCCGAACAAAATGAACTGACGGTACTGCTGAGAGCCCTGGCACACCCGGCACGTATTGCCATTTTGCAGCATATCATTAAAACTAATGCCTGTATTTGCGGAAGTTTGGTAAATGCGCTGGGTTTGGCACAAGCTACAATTTCACAGCATTTAAAGGAGCTTAAAAATGCAGGATTGATACAAGGCACCATTGAAGGGGCAAGCATATGTTATTGTATCGAACCTGTAATGTGGAATAAGATTCAGCATCTATTGGAAGATTTGTTTAAGTCTTATTATCCTAATAAAACCTGCTGCTAATTTTTTTTGATTACAACCATCGTAATATTATAATTAATATCATTGGAAAACATTTTAGTGCTATGCACTGGTAACAGCTGCCGCAGCCAGATGGCGCAAGGCTATCTGCAATATTTCGCCGGTGACCGGGCCAAAATCTACAGTGCTGGTATAGCAACGCATGGCGTAAACCCCAAAGCCGTACAAGTAATGGCCGAAGATCATATAAACATTTCCGGCTACACCTCAAATCATGTGGACGAATATTTACAGATTCCCTTTGATGCCGTAATTACGGTATGCGATAATGCAAACGAAGCATGCCCGTTTCTTCCCAGTAATATACAACGCTTCCACCATAATTTTCCCGACCCTGCTAAAGCTGACGGCTCGCCCGAAGACGTATTAAATGCGTTTAGAAGTGTTCGGGATAGTGTTAAGGTTTATTCAATGAATTTCATAGCAAAACACATCAACCATGAGCGTAACTAATTGCGCCCCTGCAGCCGAACGAAAAAAATTAGGTTTTTTGGACCGGTATTTAACGCTGTGGATTTTTGCAGCTATGGCGGCCGGCATTGCCATTGGCTATTCTTTGCCAAAAGTGCCTGTGATAATCAATTCATACTCCAGCGGTACTACCAATATTCCCTTAGCTGTTGGTTTAATGCTGATGATGTACCCGCCGCTTGCCAAAGTTAGGTTTGAAGCATTAGGAGAGGTTTTTAAAAACACCAAAATACTTACCGCCTCGCTGCTGTTAAACTGGATTATTGGCCCTGTGCTGATGTTTGCTTTAGCTGTGATATTTTTGCATCAGTATCCGCACTATATGGTTGGGCTTATCTTAATCGGTATTGCCCGCTGTATAGCAATGGTGCTGGTGTGGAACGAATTGGCCGGAGGCAATCGGGAATATGCAGCAGGTTTGGTAGCTCTAAATAGTATATTTCAGGTGTTATTATATAGTTTGTATGCTTGGCTGCTCATCACCATACTATTGCCAATGTTTGGTTTCCGGGGGGCAGCAGTTAATATAACAATCGGCGAAATTGCAAAAACGGTAGGTATTTATTTGGGTATTCCATTTGCCGCGGGTTTTATCAGCCGTTACATCCTTGTTCACAGTAAAGGCATTGCTTGGTTTCAGCAAAGGTTTATCCCGGTAATATCACCTATAACGCTGATTGCCTTATTGTTTACCATTGTTATTATGTTTAGCTTGAAAGGCAAATCAATTGTACAGTTGCCCTTAGATGTATTACGCATCGCGCTGCCGTTATTAGTTTACTTCGCCATCATGTTTTTAATCAGCTTTATTACGGGTAGATATTTAGGAGCTAATTACAGCCAGAATGCAGCCATTTCCTTTACCGCTGCTGGCAACAACTTTGAATTGGCCATTGCAGTGGCTATAGGTGCCTTTGGCATCAATTCAGGCGAAGCCTTTGCCGGCGTAATTGGGCCATTAGTAGAAGTACCGGCCTTGATTGCACTGGTGAATGTGGCTTTTTGGTTTAGGAACAAATACTATTTCAATAACAGGTAATCCCCAAATCAATTTCCGCTGCCTCCAAACTCTTCATCTACACTTTGGCGCAAATCATACAACAGCCATTGTTTACCGGCAATTTGCCTGGTTTTTGATTGCAGCAAGCTGATAAAGTCATTTACCCCTACCGGTTCATTACCGTTGCCATGAATAAGAACTATACTGCCGGCCATAGGCTGCTGCCCTTTAGCCAGCCAGGCATCAGTGCCAACGGGTATCAGCCCAAAGCCGGTAATGCGGTAAACCAGCTGCTGATCTGATACTAGACCCGGAAAGCGGAAAAATACAGAGGGCAGCAATCCGTTCCGCAGCATGGCTTTTTCAGTTTCCAAAACTTCATAGTTAATATCAGTGCCTGGCTCTAATAAAAAATTTTCTTTCAGCGGTGCACTGAGGCTTACCCTGTGGTTGTAAGAATGATTAATCCAGGTGATATATATTTCCTGCTTTTGCTGCAGCTGCTTTAGCCAAGCTAAATCCTCCTGGTGATGGTTCATCCATATACCAGTAACAGAAAGGGCAACCGGAACCGGCCGTTCAACTTTGGCAAACCCTGCAATCATATCTGTAAATATCCGCCTGTCGAGCGGGCGGTGCGAAGGGCACAGGTCTGCTGTTAAACTAACACCGGTTTCTTTAGGCAGCCCGCGCTCAATACCGGCATCCTGCACCATCACAGAGGCGCTTTCGGCTTTTATCAGGGCCTTTATATAAGGGCTTTGCTTAAACAAGTCACGCGCCTCCGCCAGGGTCATAGTTTTTATCTGATAATCAGAGTTTTCATCCACACGGGTGGCCAGCGTTTGCGGGTTAACCATTAGGTAATAGCTGCGGCCTTCGTTTTCAAAGCGGCGTAATATCAGCCAATCCTGCGGAGCGCGTTTAGCCCATGCGTAAAATATTTCATAATTTTTTATTTTCAGATAATTAGCCTGGGCGTTAACAGTTAAGTTGAAGCCGGCAAACAACTGCAAGAGCAGAATAAATTTAAAACGCATTTTCATGATAGTATTGCAAATCATTTCAAACACACAAATGTTTGGCTCATATAATAAACGATTAAGTTTGTCGGGTTCAAAAGTAAATTTATGGTTCGCTTATCAGTCAATATTAATAAAATAGCCACATTGCGTAATTCGCGCGGAGGAAATAACCCCGACTTAATACAAGTTGCCAGGGATTGTGAACTTTTCGGGGCACAAGGCATTACGGTGCATCCCCGGCCTGATGAGCGTCATATTCGTTATGAGGATGTGTACCGGCTTAAGGAAATATTAACTACTGAATTCAATATTGAGGGCAACTGCGATGAACAGAAATTTGTGGACCTGGTACTGGCCGCAAAACCCGCTCAGGTAACCCTGGTTCCTGATGCTCTGGGGCAGCTTACCTCCAATCATGGCTGGGATACTATTACCTATAAGCGTTATTTAACCGATATGGTAAGTACCTTTAAACAGGCGGGCATCAGGGTATCTCTGTTTGTTGATCCGCTGATTAATATGGTAGAGGCCGCTGCCGAAACCGGCACCGACAGGGTGGAACTTTATACGGAGGCCTATGCCCGACACTATCATCAGGGAATTGATTTGGCCGCTGCGCCTTATGTGCAGGCGGCTGAAGCAGCACAACGGGCTGGCCTGGGCCTGAATGCAGGCCATGATCTGGATTTGCAGAACCTGAAATATTTTGCTGAAAATATACCCGGCCTTCAGGAAGTAAGCATTGGCCATGCCCTTATTTGTGATGCCCTGTATTATGGGCTCGAGAATACGATACAGCAGTACCTGCGGCAGCTGGCATCAGCGGATAATGGTTAAGCTGCCGGAAATTCTGCCCTGGCATTCGGATTTTTTTGGGTCGATAATGTAATAATAAACACCGGCGGGCAACGGCTTATTATTGTAATTACCATTAAAGGGCTGTGAGTAATTAACGGCATGATACACTGTTTGGCCGTTGCGGTTGTAAATAAATAGTTCTGTACCAGGATACTGTTCTACACCTTTTATATCCCAGTAATCATTAATACCATCATTATTGGGAGTAAACGTGTTTGGGATGTTTAAGCCTGGGAGGGCAACAGTAATTATAAGTTTTGTTTTAGCGCTTTCACAGGTACCGTTCAATGTAGTCAGATAAAAAACAGCAGTTTCTGCTATCTTTTCAGCAAAAAACGGATACTTACTTTCCTTAAGTAGCGTACTATCTGCATTATACAACCGGTAACCGGTACCTGTGCCGGGATTCTTAACCGGAATGGTTACAGTTTGTGGTAAACAAAGTTTAATATCATTTACTTGCGGCGGTATTGCTACCGAAGTGCTGTCTTTGATAACAAATTCACGGCTGGCAATACAGCCATCGCCGTTTTTAACAGTCAGTATATAGGTGCCTGCAGCAACACCGGCCAGGTAGAGTGTGCTGGCTATCTGCTTGCCGGTGCTGTCTCTCCAGAAGTATCCTTCTTTAGGTTGGTTGCGGGGATGAGGTCTTGCACCGCCTAAAATACTGAGGCCAATTATAGCGCCTACATGTTGTCCGCATACATCAGGGTGAAATACGGCGCTGTCGGCACCGATGCTGAATCCTGGCGAAGGCTTTATGGTGTATGAGGCAATCTTTGTGCGGCAATTAATAGCGTCAATAGAATATAGGTTATAGACTACCCCAGGCGCAAGTTTGCTGAGGGTAACTGTAGTAGGAGAATTGGGTATATACAGAATATAACCTGTTTGGATATCGACGTCTTTGCCATTTTCCTGTAATCCGTAATGGTACGGAGGATCAGTAGCGCTTAGATCAAACGTTATTACTACTGATCCGGTGGAGTTGCAGTTGGCATTATTTATCTGTGTATCTGAAATTTTTGGAGTAGAAGTAGCGGAGGGTAAAGTATAAATTTTTGTTGCGCTGCACCCGGCAGCATTGGTCGAGGTAAGTGTATATGTATCGGCAATGGCATTAGTGAGGCTGGCGGTAGTGGCTACAACTTTGCCGCTGCTGTTTGTCCATTGATATTGCACGGCATTAGTAACAATAATACCTGTAATTGAACCATCGGGATTATTGCAGGTTGGCTTGGTTATTTGTATGTTTTGGTCATTAATTGTAACCTGATTTTTTATGCCCACAATATATGGAGCTGATGTAACTGCCTTGCATTTGCTGTCATCAGTCAGCGTAACCGTGTATGATCCGGATGGTACTCCTGTTAGGTTGGATTGGCTACCCACAATATCACCATTAGCATTCCTCCAGGTAAAGCTTGGCGTACCTGTTACGCTGTTGGCGCGAATGCCAAGTATGGCTCCATCACTGCCGCCGCAAGTGGCCGGGACAATATTGAGATCGTCATCGTCCAGTAGCGGACAGGTAAACGGCGTTGACACTATCTTCTTTTTAGCAAGGATAAATCTGTAAGTTAATGTTTCGGCACTAACATTTAGTGCAGTAAGCAATAAAAACAGGTATATAAAACAAGGTTTTTGCATTGCTGACCGAATGTACTAAACACGAAGAATAAAATGGTGAATGCAGTAAGATAATTAATTATCTTACAAGGGTTAAGCTGCCGGATATTTTGCCCTGGCATTCTGATTTTTTTGGGTCGATAATATAATAGTAAACACCGGCTGGTAATCTGCCGCCATTAAAATTACCATTGAACGGTTGGGCATAATTTATACTATGATAAACAAGCTGGCCGTAACGATTGAAAACGGAAGTTTCCGTACCAGGATACTGTTCTACACCGGTAAGCTGCCAGTAATCATTTATTCCGTCGCCGTTGGGTGTAAAAGTATTAGGGATGTTCAGGCCGGGAAGAGCTACTGAAACAGTTAATCTGGTTTTAGCACTTTCACATAAGCCGTTTATAGCTGTTATATAATAAGTGGTTGTTTTAGCCACTTTTTCTGAGAACAGGGGATACTTGCTTTCTTTAAGCAATGTACTGTCAGCATCATATAAACGGAAGCCGGTATAACTACCTGAGTTAGAAACAGGAATATTAACTGTTTGTGGCAGGCATAATTTAACATCGGCCACCTGCGGGGCAGCAATATTATTAACACTATCCTTGATGGTGAAGGTTTTGCTGTCGCTGCAGCCATTAGGGTCTATCGCACTTACAGTATATGTGCCTGCTCCAACACCGGTAAGGTTAAGCAGCTGTTGAGAGATAACCTTACCAGATTCATCTGTCCACATTACTTTTTGCCGAAGCGGTTTTGAAGCAGGTACATTCTTCAAATGTAAATTAACAATAGCCCCCGTATGCTTGCCACAGGCATCATTCCGTACATAAACCGTGCTGGTATCAATAACCAGTGTTGATGCCGGCATGGTGAAAGTGCCTATGGTTGTTCTGCAATTGGTAGGGTCGCTTACCACCAGCGTACCGCTCATTAAAGGTTTAATTTGAAGCCTTACAAAAGTTACCGTATCAGGATTGTACACAATAGCGCCCATATCTGTTTGATTGCCGCCGGCATCATATAAAAAGTAGCGATAAACGGGATCTGTGGGTTTCGAATTGAAAGTAACATCAAAGTAACTGATGTCTCCGCAGTTTATGTTATTAGTATCTATCCTGGTAATGCCAGGCGCAGAACCGGTGCCCGGCACCTGATAAGAGGCCTGCGTACTACAACCGTCCTTATTGGTAGCAACTAAGGTGTAAGTGCCCGATGTGACTTTCGTTAAATCAGCGGTTACAGCTATAGTTTGATTATTACTGTTAAGCCATTTGTAAGAAACAGCGTTGGTGATTGTAATATTGGTAACAGCCCCGTCAGCAGCATTGCAGCTGGCCTGCTTTATTTGGGTAGTGCTGTTATTAAGCGAAACCTGATTTTTCACGCCAATAGTGTACGGTACAGAGGTAACCACCTTGCACTTACTATCATCAGCGAGCTCAACAGTATATACGCCTGCAGGTACACCTATCAGGTTAGCTTCCGTACCTACAATCTTGCCCCCGTTATCCCGCCAGGTAAACCGGGCTATACCGGTTACATCGTTGGCCCGTATGCCTGTAATCTGCCCGTCACTGCCATTGCATGTACTTGGCACAATAATTAAGTCATCATCATCCAGTAAAGGGCAAGAAGCAAAAGTTATTGCTAAAGCCTTAATAGAATATCCGTAGGCATTATGAACATTTTTTTCATTCCCATAAGTGCTGCTTAGAGTAACTATCATAAGCAGGAGTGCTATTAGAAACTTAAACTTCATTTAAACTTCTAATATAGCATAATTGCCATGTAAAACCATTGTAACTATTAATTGGCGTAATTGCTAATCCATGCTCAATAACTTACCTTTGCAGCAAAAACTGAGGGCAATCTATTCTATGAAGCTTAATGTTGATTATCAGGAAAAATTTCAATCAAGGCATATTGCACCTAACGCGGCTGATACCGCTAAAATGCTTAAAACTATTGGTATCGGTTCACTACATGAGTTAATTAACGAAACCGTACCGGCAAAAATCAGGTTGAAAGCTCCCCTGAGCTTGCCCGCTGCGCAAAGCGAGTTTGATTATCTGAATACGCTTAAACAAACAGCATCTAAAAATAAAGTATTTAAAAGCTATATAGGGCAGGGGTATTATGATGTTATTGTTCCGGGTGTAATACAGCGGAATATTTTAGAAAATCCGGGCTGGTACACTCAATATACCCCTTACCAGGCCGAAATTGCCCAGGGCCGCCTGCAGGCGCTGCTTAACTTTCAAACCATGGTGATTGACCTCACCGGAATGGAAATTGCCAATGCCTCCCTTTTAGATGAAGGTACTGCCGCCGCCGAAGCTATGTTTATGCAATACAGCCTGCGCAAAAATCAGAAAGCAAACAGGTATTTTGTATCTGAGTTGTTGTTTCCTCAAACCATTGATATACTAAAAACCCGCGCACAGCCCTATGGCATTGAGCTGTTCACCGGCGACCATAGAACCGTTGAGTTAAGCGAGGATATGTTTGGTGCTGTGGTACAGTATCCTGCCGGTAATGGCGAGGTATTTGATTATAAGGCTTTCGCTTCACAATGCCACCAGAAAAATATTAAACTTACCGTAGCTGCCGACCTGATGAGTTTGGTGCTGCTTACCCCTCCGGGTGAATGGGGGGCTGATGTGGTGGTAGGCACCAGTCAGCGCTTTGGTGTGCCCATGGGTTTTGGAGGGCCTCATGCTGCTTTTTTTGCCACCAGGGAAGAATATAAGCGATCAATACCAGGCCGCATCATCGGCGTAACTGTAGATAGCGCCGGGGATTATGCCCTGCGTATGGCGCTGCAAACCCGCGAGCAGCATATCCGCCGCGATAAGGCAACATCCAATATTTGCACGGCGCAGGCGCTGCTGGCTATTATGGCCGGAATGTACGCCGTTTATCATGGCCCGAAAGGCTTGAGGCTGATTGCTGAGCGCATACATGGTTTAACTGTTTTGCTGGCCGAAGGCCTGCAGCAGCTGGGCTACAGCCAGCTTAATGAAGCTTACTTTGATACGCTGCAATTTGATTTAGGCGATTTAACAGGTCCTATTCATGCCGAGGCGCTGAATAATGAAATGAACCTGAATTATAAAAGTTCAGTAGTTACCATTGCTCTCGATGAAACAACTTCGGTAACTGACATACAGACTTTAGTACGTTTTTTTGCTAAAGTAAAGGGTAAAACTCTGAATGATGTTGGGTTTGAGGAACTAAAGGCCGGTTTGGTTACAATAATTCCGCAGCAGTTACAGCGCCAGTCAGCATATCTGTCACATCCGGTATTTAATTCATACCATTCAGAGCATGAGATGCTGCGCTACATCAAGTCTTTGGAGGCTAAGGATTTATCGCTTTGTCATTCTATGATAGCGTTAGGTTCATGCACCATGAAACTGAATGCCACTACCGAAATGATTCCGGTAACCTGGCCTGAATTCAGCAGGATGCATCCTTTTGCCCCGGCCGACCAGACCGGGGGCTACATGCAGCTTTTTGATGAGCTTAACAAATGGCTGAGTGAAATAACAGGCTTTGCAGCTATGAGCCTGCAGCCTAATGCCGGTGCGCAGGGCGAATACGCCGGTTTAATGGTTATCCGCGCTTATCATGCAGACCGGGGTGATGCCCATCGTAACATCGCACTCATTCCTTCGTCGGCACATGGTACCAATCCGGCTTCGGCGGCGATGGCCGGTATGAAAATCATTGTAGTAAAATGTGATGACAACGGCAATATTGATATAGCTGATCTTAAAGGGAAGGCTGAGCAGTACAGCAATGATTTAAGCTGCCTGATGGTAACATATCCATCTACTCACGGGGTTTTTGAGGAATCCATTATCGAAATTTGCGACATTATTCATCAGCACGGGGGCCAGGTTTATATGGATGGCGCTAATATGAATGCGCAGGTAGGGTTAACCAGCCCGGCCAGTATCGGCGCCGATGTTTGCCATCTTAATTTACACAAAACCTTTTGCATACCGCATGGCGGCGGCGGCCCTGGTATGGGCCCGATTGGGGTGGCTAAACACCTGATGCCTTATCTGCCCGGCCATGCCGTAGTTGATATTGACCGGGGTAAATCCATACACGCAGTATCAGCAGCGCCCTGGGGGTCAGCCTCAATTCTGATTATATCACATGCTTATATTGCCATGATGGGCAGCAACGGTTTAACTGATGCTACGCGTTATGCCATATTGAACGCTAATTACATTAAAACCCGTTTAGAGCCGCATTATCCGGTGTTATATACCGGCGCTAATGGCCGCTGTGCCCATGAAATGATTTTAGATTGCCGGGCTTTCAAAAATATTGGTATTGAGGTTACTGATATTGCCAAGCGTTTAATGGATTATGGCTTTCATGCACCTACGGTATCCTTCCCGGTAGCGGGCACCGTTATGGTAGAACCAACAGAATCAGAGCCGAAACATGAACTGGATCGTTTTTGTGATGCCATGATCTCTATCCGCCATGAGATTGAGGATGTGCAGAATGGTTTGCTCGATAAGGCCGACAACCCATTGAAAAATGCACCTCATACCGCCGCTGTAATTACAGGCAATGAATGGACGCACGGTTATACAAGGCAAAAGGCGGCTTATCCGTTACCTTATGTAGCAGCTTACAAATTCTGGCCTTCGGTTGGCAGGGTTAATGATACCTACGGCGACCGTACGCTCATCTGCAGCTGTCCGCCGTTAACCGAATACGAATTTGAGGAAAGCGAAGTAACCACGCCGGAGTACGGAACCTGAGCATAAAGAACCAAAGCTGCCTTTAATAAAGGCAGCTTTTTTTATTGTGATAAAAAGGTGAAACATATTGCAAAATCTCAGCCTTGTATCTATGCCAGGCGGAAGCCTGAAATGATAAACCTCTACAAACCATGATTCCTATTTATTTACACGTTGATAGCCTGCCTTTAAAGATAATGCCCGAAATCAGGGCTGTTGCCGATGGGCATCCCGTGTTAACTTATACCTACTATATTTTTAAGGATATTGAAGCTGAAGAGCCTGTTTCAGAAGCTATGCGGATGAAAAGCGAGCAGTTAACCGGTACTAACCCTGATTACTACGGCTACATCATTTTTGAGCAGCCGGGCAAGGTCTTCACCTATACATCCAATGAGACCTATGAGCTGGAATCGGAAGACATAGAGCAAATCATTGAGCAGATTACACATTACCGGGACAACCCTGACTTATGGAAACTGGATAATTAGCTGGTGTAAAGAGCAGTTGTTATTTAGTAAAATTTGGCTGATCGCTTAAAGTAGCGCACGCTGATCAACTGAACAATCCCGGCAGAGTTACACCGCTTATATCTTTTAAGAATAAAACATTTTTTACCGAGCTTCCGTATAACTTTCCATGATGATAGACAGGCCTGTAAGCGTTTTATTGGTAGATGATGACGAGATAAATAATTTTATTTCTATTAAGCTGATAAAGAAGGTGTTAATCAATGCAGATATTATGGCCTGCCTGAACGGTAAATATGCTATTGATCAACTAATTCAGATACAGCGTACCGAGCCAAGTAACATGCCCGATTATATTTTGCTGGATATTAACATGCCGATTATGAACGGCTGGGAATTTTTAGATAATTTCAGTCGCCTCGATATTGACCCTATCGGTAAAAGTAAAATTTATATTATTTCATCATCAGTGTTCAGCAACGATATCAACAAGGCAAAATCATATCCTGTGGTTAAGGACTTTGTGTCGAAACCATTAAATGTTGAAAAGATCAGAGAGCTTTTTGTAACGGAGAAATCTTCTTAAACCGGTATAACCTTGAAGGTTTCATGCTCCTGAAGTATAGTACCAGCCTGGATCGACTTTGCATGATAAAACAGGCATATATAGCCTTCGGCAGCTGCCTTAACCCCATATTCCTCACGCAGGCGCATTGCTCTGCGGCCGTCAAAATCATATTTGGCAGCAAATTTTCGCTGCAGCTGTTCCGGTTCAGGAAGTTCATCGCCGCCAAAAAATACTTTCCTGCCTTCTGAGTTAAGCCAGAACACCTGATGAAACTCAGTATGCCCGCCTGATAATTCATAGCTGATGCCCGGCTTTAACAATCCCGAGCCTTGTATAAAATGTAAATCAGCATGATGAGCCTGCAATGCCTCAAATATTGGCTTCCGGTAAGATGATGAAGTTCCTGCAATCGCCTTATTCCACTCACCCTGCTGTATAACATGCTTCGCTAATGGAAAGCTGGGTTGTAACTGGCCATTTATCTCGGTAACCAAGCCGCCGGAATGGTCATAATGCAGGTGCGACATCAGCACTAAGGTAATATCCTCCGGTTCAAACCCCGCATTGCGGATGTGCTGGTGTAAAATCAAATCATCATGGTTATTCCTGTAGCCTAAGCCGGTATCCAGTATAATAAGGTCATCTGTCGTTTTGATCAGAAAGGGATTTACATGAATAAACAGCGAGCCCGGCCGGTCGGTAAATTTATCTGTCAGCGGGTTAAAAGGAACAAATTTTTTAGAAGCATCAACCGAATATGATCCCTCACTCAATACAAATATTTCCATAAGATGATGCGGCAAGTTTATACATGTTGTACTTTTGCCTGCTAAATAACTCAATAAGTACGTGCACGGTTTGAACCGGCAAATATACTTAACCTGTTATACATACTCAGATAATAATATCCGGGGCAGCAGCAACGGCTTTATCATTAAATTTTAAATTGCCAGTTGAACTATACCAATTTTTGTAATGAATAAAAGGTGGGCCTTGAAGCAACAGCCGGAAAGCGACCGGATTAACGAAATGGCTGCCGGCCTGGGTATTAACCCGGTATTGAGCGCCGTTTTGCTGCAGCGGGGTATCACTGATTTTGAGCAAGCCCGTAATTACTTTAAGCCTGACCTGCGCCAGCTGCACGACCCGTTTTTGATGGCTGATATGGAGCAGGCAGTGCTGCGCATTGAACAGGCTGTTGCCGCAGAGGAAAAGATATTAATTTACGGTGATTATGATGTAGATGGCACCACCGCCGTAGCATTGGTGTATAGTTTTTTTAAAAAGTATTGTAAGCATCTGGCCTATTACATTCCCGACCGTTACCGCGAAGGCTATGGTATATCTGTACAGGGAATTGATTATGCCCGGAAAAATGGGTTTTCACTGGTTATTGCGCTCGATTGCGGCATTAAGGCTAATGATAAAATAGCGTATGCCAATGCCCATGGTATAGATTTTATCATCGGCGACCATCACCTGCCCGGTGCGGAGTTACCCGCCGCTATTGCCGTGCTCGACCCTAAAAGGCCGGATTGCGGATACCCTTATAAGGAGCTTTCCGGCTGCGGCATCGGGTTTAAACTGATACAGGCTTATGCTGAAAAAAATAATATTCCGTTCGAGGATTATCAGTGTTATCTGGAACTGGCTGCCATCAGCATTGCCTGTGATATTGTACATATTACCGGCGAGAACCGGATAATGGCCTGGTATGGCTTAGCGCAGATTAACAGCAGCGCCTGCCATGGTGTGCAGGCACTAATGGAAGTAGCCGGTAAAACCGAAAATTACACCATAGCTGATGTGGTGTTTATGTTAGGTCCGCGCATTAATGCAGCAGGCCGTATTGATGATGCCAGGCATGCCGTTGAACTGCTGATTGCTGATAATTTACCCGAAGCCAGAAGCAAAGGAGCGCTCATCAATGCCAAAAATACAGAGCGCAAGGGGCACGATTTATCAATTACCGATGAGGCGCTCAGTATAATTGAAAGCGATGAGGTGCTTATCAACCGAAAATCAACTGTAGTATTTAACGAAAGCTGGCACAAAGGAGTAATTGGCATTGTGGCCTCGCGCCTTACTGAAAAGTATTACAGGCCCACAGTAGTGCTTACCCGTTCCAACGGGCATGTAGCCGGCTCTGCACGTTCGGTAACTGACTTTGATTTATATGAGGCGCTGAGCAGTTGCAGTGATTTGCTGCTGCAATATGGCGGGCATAAGTATGCGGCAGGCTTAACTATGCAGCCTGAAAAGGTAGAAGCCTTTGTGCATCGTTTCGAGGAGGTGGTAGGCGCCAGTATCAAAGCAGAGCAGCTTGTGCAGGAAATAAAAATTGATGCTGACTTAAGGCTGATTGACATAGATGCCCGGTTTTTCAGGGTTTTGAACCGCCTGGCGCCTTTCGGGCCGGAAAATATGCTGCCGGTATTTCTGAGCCGCAACGTCAGGGTTTGCGGCCGTGCCGGTTTAGCAGGTAATAATCATTTAAAGATGGCGGTGTCACAAGGCGGATCACCCTTGTTTGATTGCATAGCCTTTAACCAGGCCAACTGGCTGCACGAAGTTAACCAGGGCGTTCCTTTTGATATTTGTTACACCATTGAGGAAAACATCTGGCGCGATAAGCGTTCTATACAATTAAACATTAAAGGGATTAGGTTTAACGGGTAGCCCATAGCTGATGACAAAGGCTTTGTAAAATATGTTATTGTTAATACAGCAGTTTGTTACTGGCTGCTCATCACCGTGCACCCGGCACAAAATAAAAAACTATGAAATTAAGCGCCGAGCATCTGGTGAAAAAATATAAGCAGCGCACTGTGGTTAACGATGTATCGTTCGATGTATCGCAGGGTGAAATTGTAGGATTGCTGGGGCCTAACGGTGCCGGCAAAACTACTTCGTTTTATATGATTGTAGGGCTGATTAAACCCAACGAAGGAAAAATTTTTCTGGATGGCGAACAGATAACGGATGATCCTATGTACCGGCGGGCACAAAAGGGTATTGGTTACCTGGCTCAGGAAGCCTCTGTTTTTCGTAAATTAACCGTGGAGGATAACATTAAGGCCGTGCTGGAAATGGGACCCATGACCAGGCAGCGCCAAAGTGATAAGCTGGAAGAACTGATTGATGAATTCAGCTTACACAAGGTACGCCGTAACCGGGGCGATTTATTATCAGGCGGTGAGCGCCGCCGTACTGAAATTGCAAGGGCGCTGGCTGCCGAACCTAACTTTATCCTGCTTGATGAACCTTTTGCCGGTGTTGATCCTATTGCCGTGGAGGAAATACAAAGTATGGTAGCCAAGTTGAAACATCGCAATATAGGTATACTCATTACCGATCACAATGTGCAGGAAACGCTTTCCATCACCGATCGCGCTTACCTGCTGTTTGAGGGTAAAATCTTGGAGTCGGGCGTGCCGGAGGTGCTGGCGAATAATGAACTGGTACGCAAGGTTTACCTGGGAGCCAATTTTGTGCTGAAACGCAAAACTTTTGCTTAATTTCACCGTCCGCACATGACGATTATTAATTCCGTGGTCAACTGGTTCATGAAAAAGCGCATTCATCAGATTGAGCTTTTTATGAAATACCCCGAAGAAGTTCAGGAGGAGTGGTTCGACCAGCTGATTAATGTTGCCCAGCATACGGAATGGGGGAAAAAGTACCATTACAAGAGTATTGAAAACCTGAATGATTTTAAGGAACGCGTTCCCATCCAAAATTATGATACCTTAAAGCCATATATTGAAAGAATGCTCAGGGGCGAGCAGAATGTTTTATGGCCGTCTGAAATCAAATGGTTTGCTAAATCATCAGGCACTACCAGCGACCGGAGCAAGTTTATACCCGTAAGTACAGAAGCGTTAGAGGAATGCCACATGAAGGGCGGCAAAGATATGCTGACCCTTTACTGTAACAACCGGCCCGATGCGCGGCTGTTTACCGGCAAGAGTTTAACCCTCGGCGGCAGCCATCAGGTAAGCCAGCTTAATGCGGATACCTTTTTCGGCGACCTTTCGGCCGTGATCATGAAAAATCTGCCCATGTGGGCTGAATTTTACCGGACGCCCGACTTAACCATCGCCCTGCTGGAAAACTTTGAGGAAAAGATTGAAAAGATGGCTTATGCCACAAAGGACGTTAATGTAACCGGCATCAGCGGTGTGCCCACCTGGAATATCCTGCTTTTTAAGCGCATACTCGAAATTACGGGTAAAAGCAATCTGCTGGAGGTATGGCCCAACCTGGAACTATACTTTCATGGAGCGGTAAATTTTACGCCCTACCGCGAACAGTTTCGGAAGCTGATACCTCATGACGATATGTATTACCTGGAAACCTACAATGCATCTGAAGGGTTTTTCGGTATTCAGGATAGCGAACAGCCCGGTGAAATGCTGTTGATGCTTGACTACGGCATTTTTTATGAATTTCTGCCGCTGGAAAATTTACAGGATGAAAACCCTAAAACGCTTACATTGGATGAAGCTGAACTGGATAAAAATTATGCCCTTATTATCAGCACCAACGCCGGTTTGTGGCGGTACATGATAGGGGATACTATCCGCTTTACTTCGCTGGCACCTTACCGCATACAAATTACCGGGCGCACCAGGCATTACATTAATGCTTTTGGCGAAGAGGTAATTATTGATAATGCCGAGCGTGCTTTGGAGGAGGCGTGCCGGCAAACCGGCGCAATTGTGCGTGATTATACTGCCGGGCCTGTTTACTTTGCCGGCGCCAAAGCAGGCTGCCATGAATGGATAATCGAGTTTGAAAAAAAACCGGCGGAATTTGACCGATTTGTAGATTTACTGGATGAAACCCTGCGCCGTATCAATTCTGATTATGATGCGAAGCGCTTCAAGGATATGGCGCTGCGCCGTCCGTTAGTGCACCGTGCTCCCGAAGGCACTTTTTTCAGGTGGATGAAGGATCGCGGAAAGCTGGGCGGCCAGCACAAAGTGCCCCGGCTTGCCAATAACCGGGAATATGTGGATGAGCTGCTGAAAATGCTGGAACTGGTAGGCTGATTCGCCTGCTAAAACTATCTGCTATACACCTCATCGTGAATATCGCTTAACAGCACAAGGCATCAAAGCAATGTACATACAAAACAGCTTTGCTGCTTTTTATGTACACTGCTTTCTATTAATCTGCATTAATCTTGACAGGCTTCCCATAGTTTTATTGCTTCTGCGGCTTCCTTCACATCATGTACCCGTAATATAGAAGCGCCTTTAGTTAAGGCAATAGTGTTAAATACGGTTGTGCCATTCAAAGCATCGGCAGGTGTGCCGCCGGTAAGGCCATAAACCATTCGCTTACGCGAAATACCTGCCAGCACGGGCAGGCCGATACTTTCAAAATCCTGTAACCGGTTCATCAATGTATAACTGTGCTTCGCCTCCTTGGCAAAACCAAAACCCGGATCAATGATCACATCATGTACGCCCAAGGAGCGCAGTTGCCGGTAACGTGCAGTAAAGTAATCGAACACCTCGTAAAACACATGCGTATAATGCGCCTGGTGCACCATGTTTTGCGGCGTACCTTTCATGTGCATCAAAATGTAAGGTACTTGTAACCTGGCTATGGTAGCAAACATCTGGTCGTCCAGTTGCCCGCCCGATATATCATTAATAATATGTGCTCCGGCGTCAATTGCTGCTTCAGCTACAACTGCCCGAAAGGTATCGGCACAAAGCACAGCGTCTGGGTACTGTTTGGCAACAGCTTCTACGGCAGGCAGCAGCCGGTTCATTTCTTCCTGCACGCCAACATCTTCAGCCCCGGGGCGAGAGGAGTAAGCGCCTAAATCCAAAAAGGCTGCACCCTCGGCCAGCATCTTTTCAGCCTGGTGTAATAATGTGCCAATGGTGTCTTTACGGCTTGGAGCATAAAATGAATCGGGTGTTAAGTTAATAATACCCATTACCCTGGGGCGGCTCAAATCTATCAGCCGGCCGCCTGCATTTATGGTTGCCTTTTTAGTAAAAAATGTATCTTTAGCCATTATTAGCGGTTGTTGAAATGATGGCCGCTGAAACAAATATCGTACAAAAAATAAACTCTACCGCTTTGAGTAATACCGCAGCCGAGTATGATGCCGTAATTAAGGTTTGTAAAAACCTGTTCATTAAAAAAACGCGCGATTATGGTACCGCCTGGCGCATACTGCGCCTGCCATCCATAACCGATCAGATATTTATAAAGGCGCAGCGCATACGTACGCTGGAAGAAAAAAGGGTATCCAAAGTAGGTGATGATATTACCGGCGAATATATAGGCATTGTTAATTACTGCATCATTGCCCTGATGCAGCAGGATTGCAGCCCTGAAACGCCGGCTGAATTAGCCGCAGAACAGGTAAGCAGCCTGTTTGATGAGCATGTAACTGCCACGCGCGATTTAATGTTTGCCAAAAATCATGATTATGGTGAGGCCTGGCGCGATATGCGCATCAGTTCGCTGACTGATTTGATTTTGATGAAACTGCTGCGGGTAAAGCAGATTGAGGACAATGCAGGCCAGACGCTTGCCTCAGAAGGGGTAACCGCCAATTACCAAGATATGCTGAATTATGCCGTATTTGCACTGATAAAGCTGGGTGTACAATGAAAAATGCGCTGATATGGATTTGCCGGATTGCAGTAGGCCTGCTTTTTATATTTTCAGGGCTGATTAAGGCAAACGATCCGCTGGGATTTTCTTACAAGCTGCAGGAGTATTTTGAGGTGTTTCATATTACTTTTTTAAACGGACTTGCGCTGAGCGCCGCCATTCTGCTTTGTGCCCTGGAAATGCTTTTAGGCTTTGCCCTGCTTATCGGCATCCGCATTAATACTGTTGCCTGGGGCCTGTTGCTGCTCATTACATTTTTTGGTTTCCTGACCTTTTACTCCGCTTTCTTTAAGGTAGTGCAAACCTGCGGCTGCTTTGGCGATGCCATTCCGCTTACGCCCTGGCAATCCTTTGGCAAGGATATGGTTTTATTGTTGCTGGTATTAGTGCTGTTTTTTAACCGGAATAAGATGCAGCTTATAGTAAGCCAAAGGATGGAGGACTCATTACTGATTGCAGCCTTAATATTATCTGTGGGCGTAGGTATTTATACTTATAATTTTTTGCCGGTATTTGATTTTTTACCATACAAGGCAGGCGCTAACCTGCCTGACGAAATGAAAACGCCTCCCGGCGCTATGCCCGATGAATATGAACTTACTTATCACCTGAAAAATAAGGTAACCAGCGCCACCAAAGATATTACCGATAAAGCATACCTGAAAAGCGGTATATGGAAGGATAACAACTGGCAGGTAACGGGCGACCCGGAACGCCGCCTTGTAAAAACCGGGTTTACACCTAAAATCCGGGATTTGGCTATCAAGGATGCGCAGGGGAATGATTACACACAGGAACTGTTATCCAGCCCGTTCTATAGTTTGTGGATTGTAGCTTATGATTTAAAGAGGACCAACGCAGAAGCAATGAACAAATTAAATGCCCTGGCCATCAACATGACCCGTGATTATAACACACGCACCATTCTGCTAACTTCTAACGCTGCGCCAGAGGCCGCAGCGTTTGCCAGGTCACATCATCTCATCTCTGAAATATTTTATGCGGACGAAGTGCCGCTGAAAACTATGGTGAGGGCCAATCCGGGCGTTATATTGCTTAAAAATGGTACGGTTGTCAACAAGTGGCATTATCATACGGTACCTGTTTACGATCAAATAGTTAAGGAATATTTAAAACCCTAAAGTGATGCTCCGTTACCTGCTGCATAAAACCGCTTATGGGCTGGCTGTAATGCTTGGGGTAGCTACGGTAGTTTTTTTTCTGTTTAACATTCTACCTGTTGACCCTGCCCGCATGACACAGGGACAGCGAAGCGACGTGCAATCGCTGCAGGCCGTGCGCCGGGAGTTGGGCCTGGATAAACCTGTTGCAGTTCAATACCTGTACTACCTGAATGATTTATCGCCGGTTGGATTGCATGAATGTAGTGCGGCTGCACAGGCACAATATCACTATGTTAAGCTTATATCATTTTCATCAAAGGCGCTTGTTTTCAAATGGCCTTACCTGCGGCGTTCTTATCAAACACACAAGGCAGTATCACAATTATTAACTGAGGTAATTCCTAATACATTAATTTTAGCATCTGCGGCAATGCTGCTGGCTGTGGCTTCAGGTATAGTTTTAGGTGTGCTCAGTGCCCTGCATCAAAATACATGGATTGATAAAGCCGCATTATTTTTTTCTGTACTGGGTATTTCGGCGCCTGCTTTTTTTGCAGGTATCATTATTGCCTGGCTGTTCGGCTTTGTATTGAGCCGATATACTGGTTTGGATATGTCGGGCAGCCTCTATACCTATGATCCGTTCAGGGGCGAAGTCATTACTTGGCGAAATTTAGTGCTGCCTGTAATAACGCTGGGCCTGCGGCCGCTGGCCATCGTGGTACAATTAACCCGCAGTGCCATGCTCGATGTGTTAAGTCAGGATTACATCCGTACAGCTAAGGCAAAAGGGCTGAGTCCGCAGCGTATCATTATGCGCCATGCGTTACCCAATGCACTTAATCCGGTGATTACCGCCGTTGCCAACTGGTTTGCCTCATTGCTGGCCGGTTCATTTTTTGTGGAATATATTTTTGGTTATAACGGTTTGGGTAAGGTAACGGTTGATGCGCTGGAAATGTCGGACTTCCCGGTTATTATCGGGTCTATATTGTTTATTGCGCTGATATTTGTCGTCATTAATCTGCTGGTGGATTTATTATATGTATGGATTGATCCGAGGGTGAAATTAAATTAGCAAGGCATGAAAATATTTTTAACCGGCTTTATGGGCAGTGGGAAGACTACGCTTGGCCGCAAACTGGCTGCCCGGCTCAACTGTGATTTTATTGATCTGGATCAGGTATTAGAAAGCCAGGCCGGTATTACCATACCGCAGTACTTTGTGCAGTTTGGCGAGGATCATTTCAGGGCAATGGAGTCGCGTGTGCTGAAAACTATGGATTACCCGGAGCAAGCCGTGATTGCAACAGGCGGGGGCTTACCCTGCTTCTTTAACCACATGCAGTGGATGAATAAGCAGGGCACTACCATATACATTAAACTGCCGCCCAAAGCACTGGCAGCCCGGCTCGAGAATGGCAGAACCGAACGGCCATTATTACACCAGAAGCATGGAGAAGATCTGGCAGCCTTTATTCAGGAAAAGTTAGCAGAGCGCGAAGCCTGTTACATGCAGGCAAATATCATTGCAGACGGCTTAGGTTTAACAGCGGAAAAACTGGAGGAAATTATAGGCGCTCATTAGAACTATTTCAATTTCGTTTTCTGCTTCTAAAAGCAGAGCGTAAATTACATTGAAAAATCAAACCAGATATACTGCATCCTCGCTGCCTGTTTCACTCAACTTCACCTCAACATGTTCTTTCAGAATAGTGGACAATGCAATGCCCGAAAAATCAGTGCTCACCGGAAAGTCCTTATGGTTGCGATCTACCAGTACTACAGTACGCAGTTTTTTGAGCGGCACATTTAAAAACACGCCGAAGCCATAGGCAAGCGTTTTGCCGCTGTTGAGCACGTCATCCACCAAAATAACTACTTTATTGGTGCAGGTATTTACATCGGCATCCAGGCGGGCACTCAGGCTGGTGCTTTGCTTATCAATTTCAATGTTAATAACTGAACTTTTAAAGGGAGCAATATTATCCAGCTTTTCCTTCAGCCTTCGGGCAATGAGGCTGCCCTGCGGCATAATGCCGGCAATAATAAGCTCCTGCTCGGCAAGGTTATCTTCCAGTATCTGGTAGGCAATTCTATCCAGCTTCTGCTGTATTTGCTGATGATTAAGAATAAGCAGATTCTTGTCGGGCATCATGTATAGCGCTATTTGTAATGAGCTTAAATTTATTTAAACATTCTAATTATCCAAGGTAGCAGCCGGAAATTTATAGCATTATGATGATCGGTTTACAGCTTCCTTTTGGAAAGAATAACATAAGAAAAGCAAATAGAGTATTTTACTGCTTTTCATACGGATAAAATACGAAATTCGCCCCTTCGGGCACAACTACAAAAAGGCACATAAACTGATGCGGATTTTTGTAGGTATCTAAAAAACGCTGCCTTAAATGCTTGTTAATTACGCCGCGTTCTAAAAACTCCTCCAGTGTAGAGGCCTGTATAGTCCATTCAGTATTTAATTCGCGGCGATCCAATATCAGTTCGCCCAGTTTTACTTCGTGCTGGTGGGCTACAAATATAGGGTAGCTGGATAAGCCTTCCAGCATAATTTCAACTGATACCTCGCGGATGGACTCATTATAAAGTTTCAGGTCCGCCTCTAAGCTTTTAAGCGGGCTTTCGCCTTTTACATTATCCTGGTTGCTGTTAAAGCCATTTAATAATTCTTCTGAATTCATGATGTTTTCAATTTAAGCAGCACTACATTCTCTACGTGCTGCGTATGCGGAAACATATCTACGGGTTTAATACGCACGATGTTGTACTTCTCTTTCAAAATCAGCAGGTCTCGCGCCTGTGTGGCGGCATTGCAGCTTACATATACAATTTTTTCTGCTTCAATTTCCATCAGCCTCTGTATTACATCCGTATGCATACCGGCGCGGGGCGGGTCGGTGATGATAACATCCGGTTTGCCATGCCGGGTCACAAAGTCTGCATCAAGTACCTCTTTCATATCGCCTGCAAAAAACTCGGTGTTATGAATATGATTAATAGCTGAGTTTATTCTGGCATCCTCAATGGCCGAGGGCACATACTCAACGCCAACTACGTGCCGCACATGGCCTGCAATAAAATTGGCAATGGTACCGGCACCGGTATATAAATCGTAAACCAGTTCATTGCCGTTAAAGGCAGCAAAATCGAGAGCAACTTGGTACAAACGCAGGGCTTGCAGCGAGTTGGTCTGATAAAATGATTTGGGGCCGATGCGGAAGCGGATACCGTTCATTTCCTCTGCAATGTACTCCCGGCCTTTCCATAGCAAAACTTCCTGATCTGAAATGGTATCATTCTTTTTTTGGTTCAGAATATAAAGCAGTGAAGTAATTTGCGGAAACTGCTGCGCAATGTAAGCCATTAATCCGTTTACTTCCTCTTCTGAGGGATAGGCAAAAACCACAATCACCATCAGTTCGCCGGCAGATGAGGTGCGGATAATCAGGTTTCGTAAAGCGCCGGTGTGTTCGCGAACATCGTAGAAACTTATTTGATGCTGTTTTGCATAATCACGAACGCTCAGGCGGATGCTGTTGGATGGATCCTCCTGCAGATAACAATGCCTTACATCCAGAATTTTATCAAACCGGCCGGGAATATGATAACCCAGGGCATCCATGTCCAGGGCTTCATCGTTACGATCCTCACCATCATACAGCCACCGTTTGTTGGAGAAGGTGTATTCTAATTTATTCCGGTAATACCGGTCGTGAGGGGAAGCCAGGATAGGCTCCATGCTGCTGATATCAATTCTGGCAAGGCGGCTTAAGGCATCAGCTACTGTTTTCTGCTTGAACTGTAATTGTGCCTCATACGTCATGTGCTGCCATTTGCAGCCGCCACAGGTACCAAAATGCTCACAGAAGGGTTGTGTGCGATGCGCAGAGGGCTGAAGCAACCGGCTGATACGGGCCTCGCCAAAATTTTTCTTTTTACGATAAACCTCAACATCGGCTATATCGCCGGGCACTGCTTTTTCCACAAACAGCACCAGTTCACCGGCCTTACCTACACCTTTTCCTTCTTCGGCTATATCTATGATGTTTATGTTTTCAAACAGTTGGCAGGTAGCAGCTTTTCTCATCTGCTGCAAATTTAGCTAAATATTAAACCTTCCCCTACTTTTAGTGCAAAACCATAGCCGGCCCATACCATGAGCCAGGCAATAATAATGCGGCTTTTACTCAAATAAGCCGATAATGAACAGCCATAGTTGTATGGTGTCATCATCGGGTGCGTC
>CAXTAP010000001.1:0-67465 GCA_964241965.1 uncultured Mucilaginibacter sp. | reverse complement strand
TCGCGGAACAGGCCGCCCAGAAACAGCGGGGCCACACCATATTGATGAAGCGTATGAGTCGCTTCTGCCCGTTCCCTGCTTTGTCCGGAGGTTAATTGCACGCTCAGCAAAAGAAGGCAGGTAAAAATAAGTATATTTTTCATAAGATTGATGCTGTTTGTAGCAGCGTTGCCCTGCAAAAGCAACGCTGCTTATGATTACTTACCTGAATGCTGCGCCGCATCTTCAATCACCTTAGCAACAATTGCCGGGTGCGAAATAAATACGCAGTGACTGGCGCCGGGCACTTCGGTTACTTTGGTATTTGAGCGCTTGTAGGCTGCCCGCTCAATTACGGGATTGATGCTTTGGTCGGCCGTGGGCACAATGCCCCAGCTGGGCTTGGTTTTCCAGGCGGCATGGGTTAAAGGTGTGCCTAATGCTTTTGCCGCCAGGGGTATCTGAGAGGCGTACATAAAGCTGACCTGTTCAGCCGGTACATCAGCTGCAAAGCCGGCACGGAATTTAGCCTTGTCTCCATAAATCAGTCCATTGGCATCCGGCGGCAAGAGGCAGTTTACCTTAGAGGCCGGAGCAGAGGAAAATTGCTTCACGGTGGTTTCTCCTTCATCGGGCTGAAAGGCAGCTACGTAAACCAATCCGGCAACCTTGGGCGAAACGCCTGCCTCAGTAATCACCGAGCCGGCCCAGGAATGTCCGACCAGGATTACAGGTCCGCTCAGCTTATCCAAAGCCCGGTTTACGGCGGCTACGTCATCTTCCAGGGAGGTCAGCGGATTTTGCACTACAGTTATCTGGTAGCCTTTGCCCGCCAGAATCCGGTAAACGCCCTTCCAGGTAGAACCGTCTACCAGGGCGCCGTGCACCAGCACAATGTGTTTAATTTTAGATTGCGCCGAAACCGTGAATGAGGGCGCGGCACTGCATAAAAACAACACGGCAACTGCTAAGGCTTTAAGCCTTTCTCTGATCATTGATTTTTTCATTTTTTTACTTATTAATGGTTGAATTACAGATGTTTATGTGAGATGATTTATTTTGTAAAAGTTAATAGAATAGCTGTCAGCACCTGTTGAGGCCTGTTGTAAATGAGCTTTGCTACCTTTTTTGATTTACAATTCCAGCTCCTGCCCTAAAGCAGTTTTAAAGGTACTGCGGTAGTAGCTGGGTGATATCTCCAAGTGCCGCAGAAACACCCTCCTCATAGATACCATGCTGCCCAGGCCGCATTTGCCGGCAATCTGCTCGATGCTGAGGTCAGTATCTTCGAGGTATTTGCGGGCCATTTCCACCCGCAGCTTTTCAATAAACTTGGCAGGCGTCAGGCCGGTGTCGTTCAAAAACACGCGGGCAAAGTTGCGGGGGCTCATGTGCACCTGGGCAGCCAGCTGGTTTACCTTAATGTCTTCTGCCAGATGCTCCATCAGCCAGGAGCGCAGGCGTTTGATCAAATCGCTCTTCAGTTCATATACCGGCAAAAAGCTGCTGAACTGCGCCTGGTTGCCGGGCCGCCGCAGTTCTAGCACCAGTTTACGCGCCACTTTCAGCGCTGCCTCCCGGCCGTGGTCCTCCTCAATTAGTGCAATGGATAAATTGATGCCGGAAGATACGCCGCCCGAAGTGTACACCTTGCCATCTTTTATAAAAAAAGGATTGGTATCTATCTTGATTTTAGGGTAACTGCTTTTCAGCCGGGGGCAAAGCTCATAGTGCGTGGTGGCTGTTTTTTGATCCAGCAGACCGGCTTTAGCCAGCACAAAGGCACCTGTACAGATAGCGACCACCCGGCGCACGTAAGGATACACGGCTGTTAGCCAGGTATAAAAATCCGTATTGATAGCCTCTAGGCTGCTCACCGACGGCGCTCCGGCAATAATCAGGGTGTCAATCGGATCCGTTACCTCAGCATAACTCACTGCGCAGGCGACTGACATGCCTGAATTGGACATCACCGTCCGCTCCGGTGAGGTAGAGGCCAGCAGTACCTCGTAGGCGCCTTCCTCAAAGCCCAAAGTACCGGTCAGGATTTTGGAAGTATAGGTAAACACGTCATAAGGTCCTGCCGCATGCATCAGCTGTACCTCCGGCGGGGCGATGATGACAATCAGTTTCCGTTGATGAGTGCTTACTTTCATATTCCTGCTCCTTGCTTTGAACAAGACAAAAGTACCACATCAGCAAATTAACTGCAATGACATAAAATATACTGTTTCTGCCATTGGAAAATAGGGTATTGGCATTTTCAAAGTCCTGGAAGGTTCATCGCATTTTGCAAACGGAGCATCCGCATAGCGAAATTTGTTCACAAGGCTGCTTTCAGGCGTGTAATAAACATCATATTCGAATTCAAGATACGCTGCCGGGAGGGTTATCGAACCCTAAAAATTTACACCAGCAAACTGCCGCCGTCCACGACAATAACTTGCCCGGTCGTAAAGCTGCCGCGCATGAGGTACAGGTACGCCTCGGCCAGCTCACGGGGCTCACCCACGCGGCCGGTCAGTAACTTGCTGCCCACCTGCCGGAACATGGCCTCCCTATCGGCTTCGGGTATATTGGCTAACAAGTTCGTTCTGACCGTACCGGAGCACACGGCATTTACCCGGACAGGCGCCAGCTCAAGAGCAAGCGCTCGCGTAAGCCCTTCGATGGCGCTGGCCATGCCGGCAATCACGGCTGTTCCTTTCCTGGGTTTCCTTCCAAGGGCGCCTGTGGTCAGCGTAATGGAGCCGCCCTTCCTAATCAGCGGCGCGCCGTATTTGGCCGCCATCACCGAGCCCCAGAAGCGCAGGTGGATAGATAGCTTTGCTTCTTCTATGTTTAATGCCGGCAGCTCACTGAACTGCAGTCTGTCGCCCGCCGTAAATACCAAATGATCAAATTCACCTATCTTTTTAAACAGCTGCGCCACCTGCGGCTCATCGCCTAAATCGGCTGCAAAACCCTGACTGCCTTCGGGCAGCTGTAGTAAAGCTTCGTCCACTTTCTGGCGGCGGCTGGAAGCAATAACAACCTGCGCGCCCTCGGCTGCTGCGGCTTGGGCCGTGGCCAGCCCGATGCCGGAGGTACCCCCTAATACCACAACTATTTTACCGGTTAAACCGGCTTTGCTGTTCAATTCCATGTTGCCTTTGGTTTTGTAAAATTTGATGAACACAAAATTACCGGGCAAACCTTATATTTTAACTATGGATAACCTGCAGGATAGTAGATATGAAACAAAACACCTCATTTGTGAACCAGAACCGGGTATTGAGCGGCTGCTGGCGCTCGCCGATGCCATTGAGCTGCTGAGCGGCAAGTGGAAGATTGCCATCCTGCGGTACCTGTATCATCGTGGTACCTTACGGTTCAAAGATTTGATGGAAGCACTACGGGGCATCAGCCCAAGAGTGCTGTCGAACGAACTGCAGCAGCTGGAGGGGAACCTGCTGCTCACCCGAACGGTGAACCCCACTAAGCCGGTGACCGTTTCTTACGCCTTAACGCCCTATGCCATCGAAACGCAGCCGGTCATCCGTGCCCTGATCGAGTTCGGACTTAAGCACCGTGAGCGGATCAAGCATAAATAAATTTATATTTTATGCGGTCACCTACTAAACTTATTCCGGCTTGAGTGTATAGTGGGCTCTATGTCGCTGATAGATAAGCGACATATTCACTCATTGCCGACGGCATGTAACCTGCCCATACTGTTCGTAGCCATTATTGTTAATAGTCTTGCAGAGCCTGAATCTGAAATGTCGTGCCTTGCTGGCTCAGTCCAGATGGAGGCTGCTTAGAACAGACTGTCGCTACCACGTGGAGTAGGTTTAGATTTGACAGACTTGGGTGCTTTTAATGGTTTGCGGTTATATTCCTCGATCATATACATATCATCGCTACAGGGTTTGAGCAGCGACATCAACTGTTCTTGTGTGGCCTGCGCATGCATCCAGAGCCGGCGTTCCTGCTTGTTAAGAATGATCGGCATCCGTTTGTGAACCCGGCTGATCTTGGCCTTACCGGGCGCACAGGTGATCATTGTAAAGCTGTTAATCAGTTCACCTGTTTCAGGATTACGTTAGGTCGTCCACAGGCCGGCCTTGTAAAATAACTCTTTATTCACCGGAATCATCTCCCATTGTACCCTTTCGTCCCCCTGTACGTCAAACTTGTAGAAGCCATCGTTGAGGATAAGGCAACGCCGGGTCATCACCAGATCTCTGAAGGATGGCAATTGCAGCAGCGTTTCCGCCCGGGCATTAAATAAGGATGGTACAGCGCTGAGATCACGGGTATAACACGGTATCAGCCCCCCAAAGCGTTCGCTGGATTTCATGCGGCAGATCGTGGGTGATGGTCAGCGCCACACCCGCAGGCAGAACGTCACTCTTTTCTGCTGACCCCACCTCTGAATCTGTTGCTTCGGGTAAGGCAAACTGTACGCTGAAAGAGAACTTACAGACATTGACTGCTACTGCTTTAGTACACCTGAAAACATGTATATTACAAC
This sequence comes from uncultured Mucilaginibacter sp., assembly GCA_964241965.1. Taxonomy (GTDB): domain Bacteria; phylum Bacteroidota; class Bacteroidia; order Sphingobacteriales; family Sphingobacteriaceae; genus Mucilaginibacter. The sequence goes on along the minus strand of CAXTAP010000001.1, from coordinate 62,970 downwards.
GCCACAGTGTTGTTACGCATCGCTAATGATATGTAATGTCAGCCTTTTACTTTTACGCGATGTAAAAAAATGTTTTATACTTGAACTGCTTGCCATTGCAGCCCTATTATTGATCTCTTGAGGCACACCGGCCCCCGGGCGGTTGCCCTGATTGCCGAGCGCCGCTTGACGCCGCAGGCCAAAGCGGCCGTGCAGGACCTGCTGGAAAGTCAATCAATGCCAGAAGCGTCAAGCTGGCTGATGAAGCGTTACGTCAGCCGGAGTATAAGCCAACCTTCTACCGGCACTTTCTCAACCCGCCAAAGGGCTGAATCACGAACAGTTCATAGCAGCCGTTATAGCACTGCCCGCGGCCAATGGCTATGCCGCTACGCTAAACCAGAAAAATATTTCGGAAGATCCGGTAAGCACCCATGAACAGAAAGCTATCGCCTTGAAGTTCATCATTTTGTAGAGAACCTGTATCAACCCATGCGCTTGGGAACAAAAGAAGATCAGGGCGGCAATTTGGTGTAGCTCGAGGGCACGGGTACCAACCTGCACAGTGGACGGGACAGCCGGCTTTTGGATAAATAAGGGTTAAGCGACGCTCAGCTAACGGCCAAGCTGGATACAGTAACTTTTGAACAGGTACGAAGATGGCAGCATGATGATTTGACGCAATAGCTATGGGATAGCTATCAGATTTGCAGGCAGCAATATATTGAAATAGCGAAGAGCAACAAGCTGAGTCAAGCTTATTATGATGCCTGTATTGCTACGGTCGAATATGAGGACGAACCCGTTCGGATTTCCTCGTCATAGTAGGCTTTGATACAGTTGCTGCCGTTGATTAAGGTGCCATCGGAACCCATACAAGCTGCTGTTCGCCTTATAAAGGCTGGCCAAGGTGCAGCTGTCGGCCGCATTCAAGGCAGCGGTGTAAGCACGCAATAACGGGCGGAACAAGAGCATATCTGCGGTTTTAAAGGCTGCCCATAACCTAACGTCAGGATACAAAAAAAATCATATTAAGCTTAAGTTTGTTTTCTGTTTCCTATTCATCATAACAGTTAAATTTGATTTAAGATACCCGCTTCCTTTCCTCCTCGCTGGCGGTTTCCCTGCTCCGGGCTGCCTTTACGGCCGTTCCCAGCCGGTAAGTGAAGCTTACCGTCAGGCTGCGGGTATCATTCTTTTGAAAGAATCCGTTGTTCTGGTTGGCATAGCTGACACGGTAGCGGGAAGTATTGCCCAGAAAGAGGTCAGCGGCTGCCAGTTTCACGGTTCCCCGCGCTGCCCAGACGTTCATTTTCAGGCCGGCATCCACTTCGGAGTAGCTACCGCCGCGGAACAGGCCTTCACTGGCATCGGAATAGTAAAAGCCGCTAAGCTCCAGCGCCAGGCCCCGCTTCCGCTGCAGCGTAAATCGCTGGCTGGTTTGCCCGTCAAAAGCCGCTTTGCGGTATAATGCTGCTGTCTGCAGATAACGCAGGTGATCCCGTTGCAGATAGCCTTCCGCCAGCAGATTAAACTCCCACCAGGAAGCTGGCTGCAGAGCTGCGGAAAGCCGAAACCCGGTGCGCATTGTGCTTCCTACATTCTGCTGAATATCATAAAATAACCGGCTGGCGTTATCCTGAACGGTCGCGTTACTGAATAGTTGATGCGTGGCGGAGTAAAAAGCGGTAAAGGTGTACTGCCGGTGGTAAAAATAGGAAATTTCCAGGTTGTGCGCGAAAGCCGGAAGCAGTGCCGGGTTACCCGACAGGATATTATACGGTGTTTTGTAAATGCGCAGCGGATTTAACCGGGAATATTCAGGTCGCTGGATACGGTAGGCATAAGTGGCCGAAAGCTGGTTTTCCGGATCCTGTTGGTAAACGGCAGAAAGCGACGGAAATACTTTAACATAACGGGTGCGGTTCAGGGTATCCAAGGTGACGGAATAGCCGCTGATGCGGGTATATTCCCCGCGCAGGCCGCCGTTGAAGGTCAATGCCCCCTGTGAACCGTTGAACATCAGGTAGCCGGCCAGCGTATTTTCGGTATATTCATAATGATCACCACGATCACTGACCGGCTGCTCCTGCCTTTGCCGGATATTATTATAACTATACAAACTGGTGGCCTGTATGCTGCTGTATTTAAGACCGGTGGTTAGTTTCCAGGCTGTTCTCTTTTTAAAAGTGTAGTCGGCTTTGCCCGAGTAGATATTGATCTGCTGCGCGGATGGCGTATAGATGGCGTACAGCGGGGATGCCTGGCTTCCGTCCGGCAGCAAAGTGGTATTGCTGACGTATTGATCACTGGTGCTTCGGTAAGGCACATAATCAGCATCCAGGCTGAGCGACTGCCCGGCGGTATCCAGCAGCAGGGTATAATTGACGTTAACGGCATATCGGTGGCTGCCGCCGGTGATCAATCCCTGGGTCTGCAGCAGGGAGTCGTACGGCAGCTGGGCATTATGGGTGACGGTCGTTGGCGCAAAGCTCGTACTGCGGCGGACTGTGTTGCTGCCATTGAGCAGAACGCCCAGTAGTTGATGCGGGCCTAACTGATAGTCCAGGCCCAGATTATAATTATGAGACTGGGAACGGTACACGGTATGGCCGGGGCTCTGCCATCGCGAAGTATCGCCGGGCGCGGTAAAGATGATATAGTCATCCTGATCTTTCGTGCGCGTGCGGTGCACATAACCGTAGCTGCCGTAAAGGTTCAGCTTTCCGCTCCGGTAGTTGACGGTGGCGCCTGACGTGTAGCTGCCGTAGGTCGCCTGAGTAAAGCCGCCGTTCAGCGTCAGGTTCAGCCCCTGCTTCTTTGCTTTCCGGGTAATGATGTTGATCACGGCGGCACCTTGGGCATCAAATTGTGCCGGCGGCGTCGCATATATCTCAAACTGGGCAAGCTGTTCTGAGGGCAGGCCCTGCAGGTAACCGGCAAGGTCATCCCCGGAGAGGTGCAACGGTTTGCCGTCGACATAGATTTCAACGGATTTTCCATTTGCTGCCAGGGAATTGTCCGGCCGCGCCTGTACACCGGGCGCCTTGCTGAGCGCATCCTAGGCCGTGGTACCGCTGGCCATTATGCTGCCCTCTATATTAAAAGTAACCCGGTCTGCCCGGCGTTCGATTATGGGTCTGCCGGCAGAAACCGTAACGGCATTCAATAATCTGGTATCAGGCTGCATGAGCAGCAGCACGGTGTCCCTGGGCAGCAGAAGAGTCCTGACCAAGGATTGATAACCAACGAGCGTACCTGTCAGCGTATAGGTACCCGGGGGTACAGCCTTCAATTCAAAGTGGCCGGAATCTGCCAGGTTGGTGCTGACCCGGCGCTGTTGCTGCGACAAGGTGATGGTCACTGCATCCAAAGCATGACCTGAAGGATCTATAACCCGCCCTTTTAAGCCGGCTTGCGCGAAAGACAGATGGCTGATCAGGCATAGGACAATCAGATTCAAAAATGGACGAGGCGAACGGTTGAGCGGTAAAAACATTCTGCAAAGGAAAAAGTCGCTGCAGACTATTTTTTGCTTTTTAGACCGGAAGAATATCCCCGGCCGTCAACGCGCGGTTTTACCTGCTGAGCCAGTTCACCCGGTAAAATGGTATATTCACGTTCGGCAAACTTGGATTCGTCTAAATGTAAAGCCGGAAGCTGCAAAATTACCGACTCTTGTACGATGGAAAACACGCGCATAACTCATTATCGCAGGGTTCTTCGGCATCTGCTTTTCTGGCTGGCTTTTACGGTCTATCAGCCTTTAGGCGAAGCCTGGGGAGAAAAAGACGCATTGACCTTCAACCTGCAGCCCGATATCTTCTCCATTATCCCGGTGATTATCGGCATTGCCTATTTCAATTTGTATGTGCTGATGCCTCGTTATTTCTATCCGGGTAAGTATCTGCCATACGGGGCGGGCTTATTAGGATTGCTGCTATTCAATGGGTTGATGCAGCGATTCTTCAGCTATGTCATCTGGGTGCCCATCCACCGCTGGCGGCAGCCGGCTTTATACCTTGCGGAAAGGCATGATTTCTGGATTCCGGTACGTATCCTCCGGAATGCCTTTAAGGCTTTTCCGGTGATTGCCGCAACGATGCTCATCAAGCTCATGCAGAATACCATCACTCATCAGAAGCATTTGCTTGCCGTACAGCAGGAAAAGTTCAGCGCTGAAATGGGGCTGCTGAAGGCGCAGATCCACCCGCATTTCTTTTTCAATACACTAAACAGCGTGTACGCCCTTACGCTAAAGGGCAGTCAGCAGGCTGCGGATGTAGTACTGCGGCTATCCGCAATGATGCACTATATGCTCTATGAAGCCCGTGCCGAGCAGGTACTGCTGATGGACGAGGTCCGGCATTTGGAAAGCTATATTGCCATTGAACAGGTCAGGTTTGCCGACCGGCTGGATATCTCTTTCCAATATTCCGGAGAATTGGAAGGGCAGATGATAGCCCCCATGCTGCTCATTCCTTTTGTAGAAAATGCCTTCAAACATGGGGCGAACTGTCGGGATTCCTATATCACCGTCACGCTGAAAGTCAAGGCCTCACAGCTGTTTCTTAAAGTGGAAAATAACTATATAACGGATAAGTCAGCTCTATCAGGCGGCCTGGGGCTGCACAAAGTGAAAAGAAGGCTGGAGCTGAGTTATCCTAACGCACACCGCCTTCTGCTGCACCGGGATAAGGGTGTATTTGAAATTGAATTGAACCTTGAGTTATGAGAGAAATCCGCTGCCTGATTGCTGATGATGAACTGCTGGCGCGCGAAGTGCTGCAAAGTTACCTGGCCCGGCTGCCGCAGGCCCGGTTGATGGCGACCTGTGCCAGCGGACTAGAGACCTACACTGCGCTTGCGCAGCAAGAAGTGGATCTGCTTTTTTTAGATATTCAAATGCCGCAGCTGACGGGCATTGAGCTGCTGCGGACCTTACAAAAAGCGCCGCCGGTAATCCTGACAACAGCACACCGTGAATTTGCATTGGAAGGCTATGAGCTCAACGTACTCGACTATCTGTTAAAACCTATTTCTTTTGAACGGTTTCTAAAAGCGTTTCATAAGTTCGAACTCATGCAACACCCCGGACAGGTACTTTCGGCCCCGGCTCCAATACCGGTTAAAACAGAACGCCCGGCGTTCATTTATGTGAAAGCAGACAAAAAAATGGTGCGGCTCCTGCTGGACGATATCCTGTTTATCGAAGGAATGAAAGATTATGTAAAAGTACATACCCCCACAGCTACCGTGATCACTTACCAGACCCTATCTTATTTTGAAGAGAAACTTCCGGCCGATCAATTTCTTCGTATTCACCGCTCATTTATTGTATCTATGTCCCGCATCACCGCCTATACTGCCAGCTATGTAGAAATTGGAACTTGTAGCCTGCCGGTCGGCCAGTCCTACTTGCCGGAAGTGCAGCGGTACCTCCGGCGAGAATAAACAATTAGTAACATAACTTTAATACCGAGCAATAATCAAAAAAAATTTTATTGAATGTAGAGGTGTTTAAAAGACTGAATGAATAGCTTCAATTTTCTCACAACTATATCAGTTTTACAAAATCAATGCGCATTATTTAGCTTATTGTTTAACCAGTGCAGAACGGGTTGCAGTGCTTCATCTGAGTTCAATTCATAAATTAAGCCATGCCCGTTGCCCAGTATGCCATAATCCGGCAAGTGAAGCAATTCGGCTGCTGCACCCGCACGCTGCAGAAAGCTTACAATTTGAGGAGAAAATTTGGCAAATGCAGATGCCTCCCCACTCACTACAGCAACCGGAAGCCCCTGCAGATGCGGCATTCGCAGTGAATGCGGGTCAGCGCCTGCTACGGCCTCCGCGGTATCCCTGAAAGGTTCATAAGTAACCCGAATAGCTGTCAATCCCCAGCTTAGCGCACCAATACCATGGGTGTGCGCAAAGGGAGGGCCCATCGGCTCTACAGTGACCACAGCCCTTACCATTTCGGCGCGACGGTCGGCCACCAGCCAGCCCAAAGGCCCGGAGGCTGAATGGGTTATCAATACGGCCGGGCCTATTTTGTCCAGCAGACGGCATAAGCGGTCAGCGTCCATTTCCTGAGAAGTTACCAGATCCGCCGGCAGCGGCCCGAAAGGCGCAATGAATTCATCAAAGGCGGCTTGATCTGTGGCAGTAAATGGCCACTGGGTGTGAATGGAAGCGCTTTCCGGCGGAAAGAAAACCTTCCGGCCATCCTCATAGGGGAAGGGCGTGCCAACCGGACCTACAATAGCAGGATGAGTATGCGAACGCCCATGCCCCGGGCGATCAGCAGTAAATACTGCATAACCGGCTTCTACCAGGCGCTGTGCCCAGCCCGGACGGCCGTCCGGCGTATCCAGCCATTCGGTGCTCTGCAGCAGTCCGCCATGAATCAGCACAAGCGGATAAGGCTGCGTAACCTGTACCGGCGCCTCCCAGTCCACGAACATCGGGCCGCGCTGATACGTCTTGCCATCCAGACTTACTCTCTCCCCGGTAATCCAAAAGTGTCCGCGTCGTGAGTTTCTTGGTATTTTATCTTCCCAAACCGGTTTCGTTGAGTTTTGCTTCATCACAGTGTCCATAGTTCATTTCGTTTTAATCAGTAATTGTTAAAGCTGTTAAAAGCCGGTAGAAAAGGTTACGCTTTTCATACGCTCAAAGTCTTCCTGCAGCAGATTCAGCTTTTTTTGCGCGCGGTCATACGCATCTTTGCCTAATAACAGCCGGAGCGGCGGCTGCGGCATGCTTGCAAGTTCGTAGATGGCGGCTGCCGCCTTTTCCGGATCATTCGGCTGATGGCCGTTATTCGCCGCCAGCATTTCCCGCATCTTCCCTGCCGTGTCTGCATAATCCCCGATTATCTGAGCCGCTGCGGCCAGGGAGCCGGCCAGAAAATTAGTGCGGAAAGCACCGGGCTCCAGCAGGGTAACATGGATTCCTAAAGGTTTGAGTTCATGGTATAATGCCTCTGAGAATCCTTCGATGGCATATTTGGACAAATTGTAAATGCCCCAGCCAGCCGAACTGAGCAGTCCTGCCATGGAAGAGAGGCTAATGATATGCCCGCTGCGCTGCCGGCGCATATGCGGTAAAACATACCTAAGCATCCGCAAAGAAGCAAACACGTTGATGGCTACAGCCTGCTCAATCTCGGCTGCAGATGCTTCCTCCACCGCACCTGTGAAACCATAGCCCGCGTTGTTAACCAGTACATCAATATGCTGATACCTTACAACAATATCCTCGAGACACTGCTTTACCGTCGCTTCATGTGCAATATCCAGGCTGACTACTTCCAGGTTAGGATTACTTAACAGCCCAGCATCAAATTTAGACGCATCGCGGGTAGTGGCAATAACGGTTTGCTCTTTTGACAACAGGTGTTTGACTGTAGTCAGGCCAAGTCCCTGCGAGGCTCCGGTAATCAACCATGTCTTCTTACTTTCCATAACGAATCAGATTAATGATACAAAGTTCGGGGGTATGGCCGTTATAAATTATAGCAGAATCAAAGTAAATAATATGATTTTCAAAGGTGCCGTGCGCAGATACTATATTAAATAAAAATCTGTCTTACAGGCGCTTATAATTCCTGCGAAAATCTGCAGGCGTAGTTCCCGTATTCTTTTTAAAGAACTGGCTAAAGTTAGGCTGCTCGGCAAAGCCGACGGCACAGGCAATCTCCTGCAGGGTCCAGTCGGTTTGCAGCAACAGAATTTTACTCTCTTCAAGCAGGCGGTTCCTGATGTGCGTACTGATGTTTTGCCCTGTATGTTTTTTAAGCAGTGCATTCAGGTAATTAGGGTGAAAGCCAAGGCGGTCTGCAAACTCAGCAGCTGTTTTTATTTTGATGGGTTGCGCATAATTTATGGCGGCAGTTTCAGCTTCCAGCAGTTGAAAAAAATCATGCAGCGGCTTGTACTCGGCGGAAACGGCTGCAGGTTCGGGATGATGGGTCATTCCGCTGCATCTAATCAGCAGCAATTGCAGATAAGCCTGCAGGGCTTCCAGGGTATAAGGATTTCCGCTGGCATCTTCCTGATGCATCTGTACAAAGATTGTATCTATCGTACTCACTTCATCCGGCTTCAGCCGGATTACGCTCCGGCCGGGAACGGTAAATAATCCCATTTTGTCAACAAGCATCCTGAACGTTCCGCTTGCGTCCAGAAAGCTTTTTCTGAAGAAGCAGAAATGCCCTGTAGCAGCCTGGTTCGGTGCGAGGTTACGCCAAGAAATAATTTCGTTGGGATGCACAAACAACAGCGTGGGCTCTTCGATATGATAAGTATTTAAACCCAATGTAAAATCTCCGGCACCTTCGTTAATAAATACGATTTTATAGAATTCCCGGCGGTTAGGTGACAGGTAATTCCGGCAGATGATGGCAGCCCGGTTTACCAGCTTAATCCCGGCATCCTCAAGCAAATCCCGGCGGACCGGGAGCAAGTCAGGCAGGGTCCGCAGCAATTCAATTTCTTTAAGGTCATGTGTCGGCCCGTGCATCTGTTCAAAGTTATAGGTTTAGCCGCAGTAAATATGATCAGTATCTATGTTATTTTAATTCAGAAAAATAATATTCGCCTGTCTATTCCGGATTGGTGAAGAAATAAGCTAAAGTCGCTGCTCATAAAACGTATCACTTTTCTGTCCTGGCCGAAAAGAAACTAAATCAGTTAAAGCATAATCATGTATGAGGAAATTTTATTTACACATAGGCGGTAAGTAATGAGTATTCAGTAAAAGTGTATCAGCCTTGCCTACTTCTGTATAAACTGCCGCCTGACCGGCGGGCCTACCTTTGACCTGTAATATTTAATTAAATAAATTATGTCAAAGAACATTTTAATTACCGGCGCCTCCAGGGGTTTTGGCCGGTTGTGGGCAGAAGGGCTATTGAAGCGCGGCCATCGGATAGCCGTAACGGCAAGAAATCTGCACGACTTGGACGAACTGGTGCAGCAGTACGGCGACGCGGTTTTTCCGCTTCAACTGGATGTAAACGACCGCAAAGCCTGCTTTGCGGCTGTGAAAAAGGTAAAGGCTCATTTCGGAACGATAGATACGCTGATCAACAATGCCGGCTTCGGGCTTTTCGGCGCCATTGAGGAAACCACAGAAGCACAGGCGCGTGCGCAGATGGAAACCAACTTTTTCGGGTTGCTCTGGCTCACCCAAGCCATCCTGCCGGTGATGCGCTCACAGCAGCAGGGCCATATCATACAGGTATCCAGTATACTGGGTTTGGTTACTTTGCCGGTACTGGGCTTGTACAACGCTTCAAAGTTTGCGGTAGAAGGGCTGAGCGAGACCCTGGCAACGGAAGTGAAGGATTTCGGCATCAAGGTGAGTTTGATTGAGCCGAACGGCTATTCAACCGACTGGTCCGGCGCTTCAGCCATCCAAACAGATGCCTCAGAAATCTATGAACCGCTGAAAGAAGCGTTTAACAATAGCCTGACCCCGGATATCTGGGGTAAACCGGAAGCTACGGTAGGGCCGGTAATTAATCTGGTGGAAAGCAGCCAGCCGCCCCTGCGTTTGCTGCTGGGCAAGATGGCGCATCCGTTCATCACCGGCGTGTACCAGGAGCGCCTGTCCGGCTGGGATGCATGGAAAGAAGTGTCTGACCTGGCGCATGGTCATTGAGAAATCAATTTTGTAAAATTTGAATAGCCCATTTAGTCGCTTTACTTAACTTGCCGTATGAAGCATTATCAGAGCCTGAGCGAGTTGTACCGGGAGAACGGTTTCCCGCCGCCGGCGCACCCGCTGATCAGCTTATATCAGTGCCAGCACACCTGCCTGCCCGGCAACCGGGAGTTCACGAGCGATTTTTATATGATCGGGTTTAAGAAGCTCAGATCAGGGGTGATTAAGTATGGCCGCACCCGCTTTGACCACGAGTGCGGCTCTATGATCTTTGTAAGGCCGCGGCAGGTGATTGAAATGAAGGAGCTGGAACTGGAAGAAGATGGTTTCCTCATCTTCTTTCATGAGGATTTCCTCCTGGGCCACCCCCTGCACAACGAAATCAAAAATTATCATTTCTTTGATTACGAGACGAATGAAGCCCTGCACCTTTCGCCCGGCGAGGAGCAAATGATATGGGAGTTCTATCGCATTTTGGATCAAGAGCACCGCAATAACCCCGATGAGTTCAGCCGTGAGCTGATGCTGGTTAATATAGAAGCCATTTTAAAATATGCTCAGCGGTTTTACAAGCGGCAGTTCATTCATCGCAAAGAGCTTTCAGGCCGGATGGTCACCCGGTTTCTGGGTGAACTGAAAGCGCATATGGAAAAAAATAAGTTCTTTGCCGGCGGTTTGCCCTCGGTTCAGCAGCTGGCAGGTCAGCTGCATGTATCGCCCCGCTACCTCAGCGATCTGCTGAAGCAGGAATGCGGCAAAACGGCTCTGGAGCTGATTCATATACAGCTGGTATCTGAAGCCAAGAACCGGCTGAAATTGCAGGAGCACCAGTCGGTTGCGGAGGTAGCCTACGGCCTGGGGTTCGAAAACCTGCCTTACTTCTCCCGGCTGTTCAAACGCGAAGCCGGGATAAGCCCGGCCGCGTTCAAAAAGCAATGGCTTAATTAAAAAGCCGTTTATCCATATGGCGTAGCCAAACTCATCTTTCAAGAATAATACTGAGATGATTTTATGTTTTACTTTACCATCAGATTAAAACAAAATCTCCAAAATCGAATTCTAAAAGCTGTTGTATATGATTGATTAAAAGAATGAGCAATCAAGCAGGTATCATGATTCGAAAAAACGGAAAGCACCGCTCTGTCTGACGGTTGTCTTTTTGGTAGTTGAGTAACTTTTTTGGATGAACGGACAGCACATTATTGCTACTGACTGTATCAGAATTTTGTATTTCCTTCTTGATTGCTGTTGCTGGAAAACATATATAAAAATCAAATTTTATTAACTGCATCAATAAGCAGGAAATTAAAAACAACTAAATAGTATATCATTGATTTTCAGGAAAATTTTTTACAAGAATTTGTACGGCCGTTATAGCAGGACTGCTGATTACTACGTTAAGTGCCGGAGCGGACGCTGCCCGTCTCCATGATCAGAAACTGAATGTAACCCCAAAAGAGCCGGCATTAACATCGCACACCTTTACTTCCCGGCGCACCGCCACCCGTTACTGGGAGGCCGGCCCTGCCGGCGGGCCGCTGATGATCTTCCTGCACGGCTGGCCGGAGACCGGGCTGGTATGGCGCGCCCAGATGGAGGCCTTCGCCGCTGAAGGTTGGCGCTGCATTGCGCCCGACCTGCGCGGTTTCGGCGGCTCATCAGTACCTGCAGCAACGGGTGCTTATGCGATTCAGGAAGTGGTGGAGGATATGGTAGCCCTCCATGCTCATTTGGGCGGAAAGCCTGCTATCTGTATAGGCCACGATTGGGGAAGCCCGGTAGCCTCCTCCCTGGTGGCGCATCATCCGGAAATCAGCCGCGGGCTGGTGCTCCTTTCTGTACCTTACCTGCCGGAGGGCTGGGCACTGCCCAACCTGATACCTTTTGTTGACCGTACTCTTTACCCTGCCGCCCGGTACCCGGACGGGCAATGGGATTACTGGCGATTTTACCTCACTCATTTTGACCAGGCGGTGAGCGATATGGAGGCGGATATCCCGGCAACGCTAGCCTCCATCTATAAAAAAGGAGATCCGGCCACGGTGGGGAAACTATCACCATCGGCAACAGTAACGACTAACGGCGGACGCTTTGGCGCTGCCCACCGGGCACCTGCTGCAGCGCCTGATACCGCATTGTGGCCGCAGCCTGACTTTGAGGCGCTGGTAGCCGCTTTTAAGAAAACAGGCTTCCGCCCCTGCAGCTCCTACTACATGAACGATGAGGCCAACATGGCCTACGCTAAAACGGCGTTGAACCAGGGCAGGCTGAGCCAGCCCGTGCTGTTTGTAAATGATGAGTATGAGCCCTTTTCCAACATCAATCTGACCCAAGTAGGCGAGCCGATGCGAAAGGCCTGTTCCCATCTTACAGTTGCCGATCTGCCTTCGGGCCATTGGGTGACCCTGGAACGTAAACAGGAACTGGTGGAAACCATGCGCGCGTGGATTAAATTGAATGGGTTAAGGTAGAAAGTTATAAAAAAGTGACGATATACGAGTTGGGATTACTCCTGATTATAATACTTGTCAACCAAATTATTAATTCCGTCTTTTGTAATAGCCACTACTTGATCTGACAGTAGGGTAGTTTTAGTGGTGGTCAGTTGAGTTTGGTGAATACAGCTTATTGTGTGCAACTTCGGCAGCCCCGGCAATTGGCTCATCACTCCTGCGGGCGTGAGCTAAAAGCGGGTCTTCGGCCAGTGTCTCCAGCAGTTTCTCCTTAGCCAGCGGCAGGCTGTTGGTGAAGGGCTGCATGGGCGTTTTGCCAAAGCAGTACCGGCCGCTGTGCGTCCGCTCGTTGTTATAGCTGCCCATCCATTTATTTAAGTCAGCCTGCAGCTCCCCTATGCTGCGGTAAATCTTCTTACGAAAGGCAATGGCATAGAACCCGTCCTGTATCGTACGGTGGAGCCGCTCACAGATACCGCTCGCCTGCAGGCTTTTAGCCTTTGTTTTGGTGTGGTCAATATCCTCTATGGCCAGGTAGAGCTGGTACTCGTGCTGCTCGAGTGAGCCGCAGTATTCAGTGCCTCTGTGAGTCAATACCCGGAGCAACCGCAGCTCATGCTGCTCATAAAACGGCACTACTTTGTCATTAAGCATTTCGGCTGCCACCAGCGCATTGCGGTCATACAGCTTGGTAAAGGCCGCTTTACTGCAGGTATCGATAAAGGTCTGCTGATAGATGTGCCCAACGCCCTTGATGTTGCCCACATAGTAAGTGTCCTGAGCGCCTAAGTAGCCCGGATAGTGCGTTTCAATCTCGCCATGCGCCTTCTTTTCTTCTTTGGCCTTTTCTAAAGCTATGACCTGCGCCTCGGTGAGTATCAAGCCCTCCTGCGCTGATTTGGCTTCCAAAGCTTTCAGACGCAGCTTAAAAGTCTGCAAATCATGCCTGAGCCAGATGCTCCTTACCCCGCCGGCAGAGATTGCGATACCTTGCTTTCTGAGTTCATTGGCTGCCCTGAGCTGGCCGAAGGCTGGCTGTTGCACAGCCATCTTTACGACAGCTTTTTCCACACGCTCTTTCACACGGTTCTTTAAGATAGGCTTGCTGCGGCTGGTCTCCTGCAGAGCCAGCTCGCCGCCCTGCTCATACAGTTCTTTAAAGAGGTAAAAGCTGTCTTGTGAGTAGCCCATCACTTTGCAGGCCTGCGAGACGTTGCCCAAATGCTGCGCCAGCTCCAATATGCCCAGCTTGTTTTTGATGATCTTTGCTTGTGTCGTCATGATACCAATCTCAGTTATGTGTTTTAATTTATTGTACCTGTCAGATTAAATCATGACTATCTCAATTTAAGCAATTAAGTTTATTTTAATAAAAAGCTCACTTTGTCCCAACTCGTATATCGTTACTTTTGTACTTCGTAATAACTTACTCCTTTAGATAGTGCAATAAATCAACACTTAAAAATACTACTATGCTTCGGTGTCTTCCACTACGACAGTATCTTTGTTTTGGCTGTCGTATAATAAATTAGTTAGTTCTGATTTAAGAAAATCGTCATTTAATAACTTCAAGAATAGCTCTGTGAAACTTTTGTATCAAGTGAAATTCTCAAACTATCATTATTAAAACGAATTTTTTTCTTTAGCATGGGGTGGCTCCCTATAAAATTTATCATAGTAGCAGTCGGAAGTTGTAGTACAGGCTTATTAGCTCTAATCTTCATCTTTTTTTGCGTACTTCAATTCTGTAGTGAGACTTGTTAGAACTTATCTCATAAATGGCAAATGAGTAACTTTGCGATGTGAGCGAGTTAAGCGACAAGCAGTGGGAGAAGATCAAAGGCCTGGTACCGGAGGGTACAAGGCGGGCAGACGGCAAGGGCAGGCCGTGGCGGGACAAGCGGCAGGTGCTGGAAGGTGTACTCTGGGTATTGCGGACAGGCGCACCCTGAAAGGACCTGCCGGAGCGCTATCCGCCTTACCAGACCTGCCACCGCAGGTTTCAGGGCTGGATTAAATCAGGCGTGTTCAATGCCATCATTGAAGCCTTAGCCGCTGACTTGTATGAGCTTGGAGGCGTGGATTTGAGTGAATGCTATATAGACAGAACGTTCTGTATGGCAAAAATGGGGGCTTACTTGTGGGCAAAACTAAGCGGGGGCAAAGGCACCAAGATCATGGCAATCACAGATGCTGGTGGTGCTGTACTATCTGTCTCAGTCCACCCTGCTTCCCCGCATGAGGTAACGCTGGTGGAGCAAACTTTACTTGACCGCTTCATCATCCCGCATCCTGAGCGCCTCCTTGGTGACAAGGCTTACGACTCGGACCCGCTGGATGAAAAGTTGAAAGACCAAGGTATCGAACTGATTGCCCCGCACCGGGCTAACCGTGAAAAGAAGAAAACGCAGGATGGCAGAAAGCTCAGGCGTTACAGGCGCCGCTGGAAAGTGGAGCGCTTCTTTGCCTGGCTGTTTAACTATCGCAGAACGGTGGTCAGGTACGAGTATCACGATGAAAACTTCAAGGCTTTTGTACTACTGGCCTGCACCATGATCCTGCTCAAATCATTCTTTCATTTATGAGATAGCTTCTAATAACAAAAGTTCCTAAGATTACTTTTTCGAAACGTTGGTGCCGGAACTAATATTAGAATATCGGGATAAAAAAAGGTAAAACAATACCTATAGAAAAATTGACTTGCTTTTCGAAAACTCCAAAATTGTGTGAGAAATGTGTGAGAACAAAAAACCCCACTCTGGCGAGTGGGGTTAAATAATTGATTTTAAGGCTCCTGAGGCTGGGCTCGAACCAGCGACCCTCTGATTAACAGTCAGATGCTCTAACCGGCTGAGCTACTCAGGAGTGTTTTTTGGGTTAGAGTGAGGCAAAAGTAGAATTTCTGAGGTAATTTCGCAATATTTGCTCAAAAAATTTTTAATATTTTATAATGAGTCTGGTAGTTATTGGTACGGTGGCGTTTGATGCCATTGAAACGCCGTTTGGCAAAACGGATAAAATTGTTGGCGGCGCGGCTACATTTGCCAGCCTGGCTGCTTCATATCTTACAAACAGGGTAAAAATTGTTGCCGTGGTGGGCGGTGACTTTCCGCAGCAGGATATCAACGTATTTACAGCGCATCACATAGATATTGAGGGTTTACAGATAAAACAGGGAGAAAAATCATTCTTCTGGAGTGGCCGCTATCATGATGATATGAACAGCCGCGATACACTAATTACCGAATTGAATGTGCTGGCTGATTTTGACCCGGTTATACCCGAAACCTATCAGGATTGCGAGTACCTGATGCTGGGTAATTTAACGCCGCAGGTGCAGCAAACGGTAATTAAACGCCTGCATAAACGCCCCCAACTCATCGTAATGGATACCATGAATTTCTGGATGGATATTGCCTTGCCCGATTTGCTGGAAACTATTAAACTGGTTGATGTGCTTACCATTAATGATGCCGAAGCCAGGCAGTTATCGGGCGAACATTCCCTGGTAAAGGGCGCAAAAAAAATATTAACTATGGGCCCCAAGTATCTCATTATAAAAAAGGGCGAACACGGCGCACTGCTGTTTCACGAAGATAAAATATTTGCTGCCCCGGCCCTTCCGCTGGCTGAAGTGTTTGACCCAACCGGTGCCGGTGATACCTTTGCCGGCGGCTTTATTGGTTACCTGGCCAAGGCAGGCACCGTTGATTTTAACACCATGAAAACGGCAATCATTTATGGTTCTGCCCTGGCCTCCTTTTGCGTTGAAAAATTCGGAACCGAAAAACTGCAATATTTAACCATGGAGGAAATAACAGCCCGCCTTCAGCAGTTTGAGGAATTAGCCAGCTTTACCCTGTAATACCCGTTTGCCGGCAAGGCCATCATTTTTCGTTATTGCTCAGAATAGCGGCCTTGCCGGCAGGGTTTAATCCGCTAACCTGCCTATGGCCTTAAACCGTTTAAACACTATGGCAGTATGCGGCGCCCCGGCCAGTTCCGGCATTAAGTCTTGGCCGGCCCAGTGTTCATAATGTTTACCATTGAGCCACAGGCGGCTTTCCGTAACATCATAAATTACCGTTTCAAAGGCTATCCATATTTGTGGTTTGTCCTGCCCGTTGCGCAGGGCTAATTGTGAGCGGGTATATAAAGGCAGCGTATTCACCGGTTCCATCGCCGCTTAAAATATTCAAAGAAACCGGCATTCAGCAGCAGCAGGGCCAGCGAGTAAAAATGATCTTCAAACGGTATTGTGCCTATTCGCAGCGCCATATTCTCCTGGTTGTTATATAATACAATGGGGATAGCAGTCAGTATTCCATTCACAATATAAAACGGAATGAGCGATACAGCATAGGCCACATAAAAACGCCCCAGCCAGGAAGCTTTTATTATAAACTGCAACACTATAATTACTGCCAGCAGTAAACCAAAAGTAATAGCAGTATATAAGCGAGCATGGTAAAATATCAGCAGCATAACGCTTAGCCCCGCCAGCAGCGCCGATATGAATTTCGCAGTTACTGCCGGGATGCTCCGCTCCACATAGTAATTCAGGCAGGCATAAATAAACAGGCAGGCAAAAGGCACTGTTATAAAAAACAGCACTTCCTCTACAGGCAGCTGAAAAACATTGATGCCGGTAACATAATCAGGGTTGAATGACCATATGCCCTTCTGTACAAACAGCACATCCCAAAACAAAAATATCAGCCCGGTAATCAGCATGCCGGGCGCAATGTATTTCCAGCTTTTATAAAACTGCACACGCCTATCAAATGATAGCAGTACCGGAAACAATACGGTAAAAAAATTAATCAGCAGGTATGCGTTCTTCACTTAATGGCAGCTAAATGTTTACGCAGGCCGGCGCTTTCAGCAGGCGTACACCGGTCTGAATCTAATAAAAATTTGATTATGGTCACCTCCAAATCTTTGTCCGCAGCATAGCGCCGGGTATCAATCAGTTTAATCATTTCCTGCCGGTCATCATCCAAGTTTTTATTGTATCCTAAAAATCCGGGTACATTGTGCTCTATCGAGAACCTGATAAAACGTATTTCTATATTGTGCGGCTCCTGAATGATGGCTTGCCGCAGGTTATCCTCAGCTTGGTTAATATATTTAATTTTATAATAAGGGTTCCAGGAGTGCTTTGCTTTCAGCGCCTCTGCCGCAGCCAGGTAACCGGTAAAGGTGGCTGACCTGTTCTTCATTGCTGCAAAGGTGTTATACAGCGAGTCGGTAAGCGCCTTGTCATCCAGCGCCTGTATCAATTGCCTGCGAACCGGATTGCTGGTTTGCGCGTAACCCCCTGCAGCTATAAGCAGTATGCTGCACAGCCAGGCAACAGGCGTCATAACACCGGCTTTCATTAAATAAGCCTTAGTTTCTGCTGCAAAATTGCTTTGAGGTACAAGGCCATTTTGTGCGTATCAGACACACGGATGCGCTTTTGTAGAATAATACTGGCAGGGGTTCCGGTAATCTTTTTAAATAATTGCAGGTAATAAATGTAGGCAATATAGACTCCCAGCCTTGTACCGCCGGGCAACTGCTTTATTCCTTCAAAGCCTTCATCAAAATCCTTTTGGATGTCGGTTTCAATCATGCCTTTTTCCTCATCGGTAAAATTATTGAAATCCACATGCGGAAAATAGGTGCGGCCGCGCTCTTCAAAATCAGCCTTTACATCGCGCAGAAAATTGATTTTTTGAAAAGCCGAACCCAAACTGCGGGCCTTGGGCTTTAGCAGTTGGTACTGCGTATTATCGTTTTCGCAAAAAACCCGCAGGCACATCAGGCCGATAACTTCGGCAGAACCATAAATATAGCTCTTATATCCGTCTTCCGTATAGGCCTTATTTTCGAGGTCCATTTCCATAGATACTAAAAAGGCATCTATCAGCTCATCCTCAATACCATAGTAATTAACTACCTGCTGGAAAGATTGCAGTACGGGATTTAAACTGATGCCTTGCCGCAGGGCAACAAATGTTTCATGCCTGAAACTGCTGATGAGCTGCCGCTTATCATAACCATGAAAGGTATCCACTATTTCATCGGCATACCGTACAAAGCCGTAAATGGCATAAACCGGATAATGAAACCGTTTATTGAATGCCCTGATGCCAATGCTGAAAGAAGTGCTGTATTTGGTGGTAATGAGTTTACTGCACTCAAAGCATGTTTCATCGTACAGATTCATAAGTAGTATTAGTGGCTTTACCAAATGTACAGCATAAGCCGGTAATTGTTTAGGGCAGCCCGAAACATTTTAGTTACTTTGGCTTTGTTACAGGGCTACCGCACATGAATAAATCAAAATCAGTTATTGTTATCGGTGCCGGGTTTGCCGGCATGGCAGCGGCTACCTTGCTGGCAAAGGCAGGCTGCCGGGTTACCCTGCTGGAAAAAAATGATCAGCCCGGCGGCCGTGCACGTATATGGGAAAAAAACGGCTTTAAATTCGATATGGGGCCCAGCTGGTACTGGATGCCCGATGTATTTGAAAACTATTTTGCTCTGTTCAATAAAAAGCCTTCGGATTTCTATCACCTCAAAAGGTTAGACCCTGGTTACCGCATTTATTACGGCAGGAACGATATGCTGGATGTACCCGCCGGTATTCAGCAGCTGGAAGCCATGTTTGACCGTATAGAGCCCGGCAGCAGCCGGCAGCTGCAGAATTTTCTGAGCCAGGCCGAATACAAATATCGCGTAGGCATGGGCGAGTATGTGCAGCGCCCATCGCATTCTGTTACAGAGTTTATTGATTTAAACCTGCTCATTAAAAGCTTCGGCATACAACTGCTCACCAGCATGAGCAGGCATGTACGCAAATATTTCAGCAACCCGAAGCTGATTAAATTGCTGGAATTTCCGGTACTGTTTTTAGGCGCTACCCCGCAAAACACCCCTGCCATGTACAGCATGATGAATTATGCCGATCTGGTACTGGGTACCTGGTACCCTGACGGCGGCATGAATGAGATTGTACAGGCTATGGTAAAACTGGCCGAACAATATCAGGTTGACATCAGGCTGAATACAGAGGTAACTGCCATCAACACTGCTGGTAACACTGCAACTACGGTGAACACAACACAGGGCAGTTTCGAGGCTGACTTTATTATTGCCGGGGCGGATTACGAACATGTAGATCAGGAGCTGACTGATACTGCACACCGGAACTATACAGAAAAATACTGGAACAGCCGCACCATGTCGCCGTCGAGCCTGCTGTTTTATGTGGGGGTTGATAAAAAACTGCCCGGCATTAAGCATCATAATTTGTTTTTTGATGAAGATTTCGATCTGCATGCCAGGGAAATTTATACCAGCCCGCAATGGCCGTCTAAACCGTTGTTCTATGTGTGCTGTACCTCTAAAACTGATGTCCATGCTGCGCCCGAAGGCTGTGAGAATTTATTCTTCCTGATTCCGCTGGCACCGGGACTGGAGGACAGCGACCAGCAGCGCGAAAAATATTTTGACATGATTGTTGACCGGTTTGAATTAATTACCGGCGAAAGCATTCGCAATCATATCGTTTTGAAGCGCAGCTATGCCATGAACGACTTTAAGGCCGATTATCACTCCTACAAAGGCAATGCCTATGGCCTGGCTAACACGCTTGCCCAAACTGCCTTTTTTAAACCAGCCATGCGGGCCAGGAAAATTAAAAACATGCTTTACACCGGCCAGCTCACGGTACCGGGTCCCGGCGTACCGCCCGCGCTTATTTCGGGGCAAATTGCCGCTCAGGAAGCATTGAAGATGATGGGGGAGCAGAAGTAAGAGATGAGAAACAAGAAGTAAGAGATAAGAAGCGAGAGCAAAGACGTAAATTACTCTGACACCATACATAGCTTATTTCTTGTCTCTTACTTCTTATTTCTTGAATTTAACTATACAAAAAAGGCCTGCTTAGTAAGCAGGCCTTTTGTAATATATGTTGAGTTTATTATATGTTCAATTATTCTTCTTCCGCAAAAATTGGCTTTTTAACACCGTTGTCATAAGCCTTTAAATTCTTCTTCAGCAATTTGCGGGCTACGTGGATACGGGTTTTTACTGTACCGATCGGGATAGTCAGGTGGTCTGCAATCTCATGGTATTTGTGGCCTTCAAAGTACATAGTAAAAGGCACGTAGTAATCCTCAGGCAACCTGTCTAAAGCACGGCGGATATCATCCATAATGAACTTTGATTCACCATGATTTTTTGTTGAGCTGAAAACCAGGTTGGCGGAGGATATTTCTTCCGACTTGGTTACAAAGGTGCTCATCTTCACAAACCGGCGGTAGTTGTTGATGAATGTATTTTTCATGATGGTATATAACCATCCTTTCAGGTTCGTTCCTTCCTTAAACTTATTGTAATAAGTTATGGCCTTCAACATAGTGTCTTGAACAAGGTCGTTGGCATCGTCTGCGTCATGTGTAAAATGCAGGGCATAAGAGCGTAATGAACTTGCCTGACGCAATACCATGGTGTTAAACTCAATCTTTGTCATTCTATTTCAGTTAAAGTTTTGTAATAGAATAATGACAAACATGATACCGCTTTGTGCCGCTGCCTTACTCAGTTGGTTATAATTATCTATAAAATGAGTAGATTATACCCCAACCAGCAATTCGGTAACACCTGTACCATTACATTAAACAGTTTAAAAACAGCCATTTAGTAACGCAGGGTAAATAATGTTTGCAGTGTGGACAAATATTTAATTAAAACAATTTTAAAAATTTGTAATCCTGACCAGTGAATGTTTTAGTAAACATTTGCCGGCAGCAGCGGCGCTTAACCAATTAAATTTACCTCACGCTCCAGCGTAACGCCAAATTTAGTGTACACACTGTCTATGATTTGCGACGACAGCGCATACACTTCCTGCCCTGTGGCACCGCCGTGGTTGACCAGTACCAGCGCCTGATTTTTCCAAGTGCCGGTGTGACCTATGGTTTTACCTTTCCAGCCGCATTGCTCAATCAGCCAGCCGGCTGCTAATTTTACATAGCCATCTCCTGCCGGGTAATGCGCAATTTGAGCGTATCGGGCTTGCAGCGCATCTAACTGTGTAGCCGGTATCACCGGGTTTTTAAAAAAACTTCCGGCATTGCCGATGGTGGACGGATCGGGCAGCTTGGCCACCCGGATATGTGCCACCACCTGCGCTACATCCTTAATGGTTGGCGCAATGATGTTTCTGACAGCCAACTCCTGCGCTATAGCGCCGTAATGCAGTTTCAGGTTTGGCGTGAGCGATAGCTGAAATTTTACCGAAGTGATAATGTATTGCCCCTTTAACTGTTTGAATACACTGTCGCGGTAACCGAAACGGCAGTCATCATTGTTAAATGTTTTAAATTTGCCGGTGGCAATTTCAAAGACCCGGCAACTGTGAAACACATCTTTTAATTCCACACCATACGCGCCGATGTTTTGTATGGGCGAGGCGCCCGCTGAGCCGGGAATAAGCGCCAGGTTTTCCATACCGGCGTAGCCATGGTCAACGCAAAAATTTACCAGTTCGTTCCAGTTTTCGCCGGCACCGGCTTCTACCAGCACCTCCTCATGGTTGATGCGGTGCTCTATACCCCGGATATTAAGGCGGATAACCAAGCCATCAAAATTGCTGATAAAAAGCATGTTACTGCCGCCGCCCAATATGAGCCGCTCCATTTGCAGCCATTGCGGATCCATAAAAAGCTCAGTTAGTTCCTCCGGCCTGCTGATTTCAATAAAATAGCGGGCGCTGGCATCAATATCAAATGTATTGAAGTGCTGAAGAGAAACATTTTCCTGAATCTGAAGCATGATGATAAAATCTGGACGGCAAATTTCGGAATTAATCTGTAATGTTTACAAACAGTGTGTCATGGCGAGGAACGAAGCAATCCTCTGCTTAGGATAAATTTATCTGAAGAGATTGCTTCGTTCCTCGCCATGACATATTTAGATGAATGGAGTCAATATTGCTATTTCTACTTAAAATACTGCTTCCTTGTTATCAGCAGCCCAAATTCCTCGCCGTGCTCTCGTTCGGTTGATTTATGATGCATTTTGTGTGCCCGCCGGATGTTAAGCAGATAGCGGTTGTAACTGCGGAATGGCCGCATACGGCTGTGTATATACCAATCGTGAAAAATAAAGTAGATGGTGCCGTACAGGCTGATACCGGTACCTATCCAGAAACGGTAATCGAGCGTATGGTGCCCCAGCCACATCAGCCATAGCGCCAATGCCGCAAAACCAATGCTGAAAACATCATTCAGTTCAAACCAGCCTTCGCGCTGCCGGCGGTGGTGCGTTTTATGAATAAACCACAGCGGCCCGTGAAACAAATATTTATGAATAAACCAGGATAGGCCCTCCATGCCGGCTATTGTAAACAGTAGGATTGATGTATTTAACAAAAAATGCATACGCTATAAACAACGGGAGCTTTGAATAGTTAGCAAAACTGTGCCTAAACCAAGCGCCACAGCCGGTTAATTAATTCCTTTTCTGCCGCTGCGCCTCGCAAACCGTAAATCTCACGGTGCTTAACGGTAACAGGCCAGTAGGTAGGGTGCATAATCAGGGCCAGGCTGACGGTAAAATCAGGAATACCATCAATATCAACATTGCTGATACCTGACAGTGGCGTTGTGTGCTCGTCCAGCATTTTATAATTCTTAACAGCAGCTAAGTAACGAAGCCGGCCCGACAGCTGACTAATTAGTTTCAATATATGCAGCCCGAAAACAATAATAAGCCCTGGGCGCTGTAATCGGATCTGGTCGATCAGCAACTGCCTGCATTCTTCAATAAAAGCAGGGTATTAGTATGCCGGGCTTACGCCTGTTGCTTTTACCCGTTCACCGGTACTGTGAGGCAGCCTTACACCCATAATGCCGTTGGTAAAGAAACATAAGGCCGGATCAATCTCAAAGCAGTGCAGCATCTGCTCCAGGTTGCGCCAAAACTGGCTGCCGAAGTTTTCGTGACCCCGCTTAACCGAGCGTTCAAAATCTGCCTTCGCTCCAAAGTCATGCCCCACAATCATTATAGATTTATTAGATACAGTTTCATCATCATCAAGCCATAAGCCCCTGCAGCCGGGAAAGAAACCCCGCCCTTTGATTTCGCCTGCAATTTTACCCATACCTGCCGGGTAATTCAGCCTGTGCAGCCAGGCCATCATCTGTTCTGTTTCACTCATTGGGGCAAGGCATCAAATTAATTATGCCAAAAGCGCATTGTTATACAGGTAACAATGCGCTTTTATAGAATAACAGTAACCCAGTTAATTCCAAAATGAATATTAATTTCTGAGCCGATTAAATGTGTATAGCCCGGTTCTCTGTAGCTGCCAGAGCCGCTTCGCGGATGGCTTCGGTATAGGTAGGGTGGGCATGGCTCATGCGCGATATATCTTCGGCGCTGGCCCGGTACTCCATGGCCACTACCCCTTCAGAAATCATATCGGCAGCACGGGGGCCTATCATGTGCATACCCAAAATCTCGTCGGTAGCAGCATCGGCCAGTACCTTTACAAAACCGTCGGTATCCATACTGGCCCGGGCGCGGCCGCTGGCCTTAAACGGAAAGGAACCGGCTTTGTACTTAACACCTTTTTCCTTCAGCTGCTCTTCGGTATAGCCAACGCTGGCCACTTCGGGCCAGGTATATACTACTCCAGGTATCAAATTATAATTAATATGCGGCTTTTGGCCGGCAATGTGCTCAGCTACAAAGGTACCTTCATCTTCGGCCTTGTGGGCCAGCATAGCGCCGCGCACTACATCGCCGATAGCGTAAACGCCTTTTACGCTGGTTTCCAGATGCTTATCTACCGCAATTTTTTTGCCGCGTTCTTCGGTTTTAATATTAATGTTTTCTAAGCCCAGGCCATCGGTATAGGCTACGCGGCCTACGGCTACCAAACAATAATCCCCTTTCAATTCCTTATTCTCGCCCTTCGGAGTATCAAATGTTACCGTTACCTCTTCGCCCTGCACCGAAGCGCCGGTTACCTTGTGGCCCAGGTAAAACTCCATACCTGTCTTCTGCAGGGTTTTCTGCAGCTCCTTGCTCAGCTGCTTGTCCATGCTCGGGATAAGAGAATCCATAAACTCAATGACCGATACTTTGGCACCTAAGCGGGCATAAACAGAACCTAACTCCAAACCTATCACGCCGCCTCCTATCAGTATCAAATGTTTAGGCACTTCAGGCAGGCTGATGGCCTCTGTTGATGTAATGATACGCACTTTATCCACCGGTAAAAAAGGCAGGGATGATGGCTTGGAGCCGGTAGCGATAATAACATTCGTGGCGGTCAGGGTTTCCTCCGAGCCGTCATCCTTCTTAACAAGGACAGTATTTTTGTCTTTAAAGGAGCCTATGCCCCGGTAAGAGTCTATCTTATTTTTTTTAAACAAAAAGGTAATGCCGCCTGTAGTTTGCGCCACCACCTCGTTTTTGCGCTTGATCATCTGCCCGAAATCCACCTTTAAATTTTCAAGGTTAATACCGTGCGTCTTGAAAGTATGGGCAGCATTATAGTAATGTTCGGATGAATCAAGCAAAGCCTTTGACGGGATGCAGCCCACATTTAAGCAGGTGCCGCCAAAGGTGCCGTATTTTTCAATACAGGCCGTTTTTAAACCCAGCTGAGCACAACGGATGGCAGCCACATAGCCGCCCGGGCCCGAGCCGATAACAATAACATCATATTGCATAACAATCGAATATTTGATTTACCGCAAAGGTAGCAATAATCATACTAACGGCCCACAACGGTTACTGCATTGCCTCAAACTGCCACTATGGCTTACTCCGTAAGTTATCAATGCCAGATAGAACCGATTTTAGCGTAGCTGATGTGCCCTGCCTTTAGCTCGCCCGGCGCTTTGATGGCCAGGCCGGTTAACGGTGCCGACGGGAAGAAGATACCCGTCATATTCGTCAGCCCGTCATCAGCAAAAAGCTCGGCTGATGCTGCATCAACCACCAGCGTTAAATTAGTTTTAGAGCCCGTGCTTATCCGCGGCGCATAACTAATTTTGGCAAAATCAGGCTGAAAATCAACCTTGCCTGAGCGGCTGCGGTCGATAAAAAAGTTGTTGCTTTCGCGCAGATATCCTACGGTTACCTGTTCGCCGTTTTTATTTGATAATACAATGGAGAAGTTTTCGGCAGCAATATCATTCACCTTCAGGATATAACACCCGGTTGGTGCGGATAATTTTGTATCCAGATTGTAGCTGCCCTGTATCTTTACATCATTCCAGGTAATTTCCTTTTGCGTAATACTTTTCAACTCTTTAACCGGCTGCATAGTGAGGTAAGTTTCCTTATTTACCGTTTTCAAACCTAATTCGCGCGGAATAGTCATGGCGCTGCGCCAGGGACTGGTGGGTACTTTGTCGCCGTAAAGCCAGTTGCTCATCCAGCCTAAAAATATTTTGCGCCCGCCGGTATTGCCCCAGGTAACGCCGGCATAATTATCCGGGCCGAAATCTGCCCATTTTGTTGCGGTGCCATCGGCCATAAAGGTTTTACCATCAAAGCTGCCGGTAAAGTATTGCGTGGCCGAGCCGCCGTTGGGGCCGCCGGGATTCATATTCACAATAAGCACCCACTGCTTTTTAAGCCCGTTGTGCACCTCTATTAGGTCCGGGCATTCCCAAACGCCGCCGTGCGCACCCAGCTGCTGCCCGAATTCGCTCTCCTTAACCCATTTGATCAGGTTTTTGGAGGAGTAAAAATCAACATGGTCATGCGCCGACAGGGCCATTACCCATTTGTGCTGCGGCTCGTACCAGTTTACTTTGGGGTCGCGAAAATCCCGGCTGCCCTCATTTTGTATCACCGGATTGGCTTTATACTTTTTCCAGGTTTTGCCGCCGTCTGTACTGTAAGCCAGGCTTTGCGTTTCCACATCGGTGCGGCCGGCCTTTTCACGTGCCACGCTGTGGCTGGTATAAAAGGCCGCCAGCGCCGGGTGCGCCCTGGTGCCCAGGCCCGACAGGTTATGCTGATCAACTACCGCACTGCCCGAAAATACCAGTCCTAAATCATCAGGCGCCAGGGCTACCGGCTGCTGCTGCCAGTGCAGCAAATCGCGGCTGGTGGCATGGCCCCAGTGGATATTGCCCGGCACACTGGCTGTTGGATTGTATTGAAAAAATAAATGATAAACACCTTGATAAAATACCATCCCGTTGGGGTCGTTCATCCAGTTGCGCTGCGGCGAAAAATGAAACTGAGGGCGGTAAGGCTCATGGTACACTTTGCTCTTATTGGGTTGCGCATCGGCAACTATAGTTATAACTGAAAATAATACAATTAAAAAGTGTTTGATGATCATATTTACTTCAACACCTATTTCCGTTGTTTTGATTTATTTGCGAACATTAAGTTTCGGGTATCTGCATAAAAATCCCAAAACTTAGTATAAAGCAGTTCCGCTCCATCTGTAGAGAAGTGTTTTGAAAATATAAGATGCCAGGTGTTTATCAAACCATTATCCCCTTTGTTTTTTCGGCCATATTCTGCACAAATTGCTTGTCCAACGGAAATTTAAGGGAGTTTCTGTCCTCATTCGCAGTATTATTTTCATTATAAAACAGCTATCTATGGCAATTCAGCTGCTGCTGCATCATTTTTCAATATTACTTGCTAAATTAGGCTCCGCAACATGTCACTCACTATGAATATAAAAAAAACCTGCCTGCTTTTGCTTATGGCAACTGCTTACTGTACCGGCACCCGCGCCCAGGGCACAGCTTCCTACGCCAAAGAACATTACACTAAAAAGGATGTGTATATTACCATGCGCGATGGCGTGAAGCTGTTTACCTCCATCTATACCCCTAAAGATGCCTCACCGCAGCATAAATACCCGATTGTAATGCAGCGTACTTGCTACAGCATTGCTCCCTACGGCGAAGGGAAAATACCGGCCCGGTTAGGCCCTTCGGACATGATGATGAGGGAGGGCTACATTGTGGTTTACCAGGATGTGCGCGGCCGTTATAAAAGCGAAGGCACCTGGACCAACATGACTCCGGTTGTAGAGCACAAAACCAAAAAGAATGTAGATGAAGGCACCGACACCTACGATACCATTGACTGGCTGGTAAAAAACGTGCCGGATAATAATGGCAAGGTGGGCCAGTGGGGCATCTCTTACCCGGGCTTTTATACGGCAGCGGGTATATTGAGCAACCACCCGGCACTGAAAGCGTCATCGCCGCAGGCACCTATTTCCGATTTCTTTTTTGATGATTTTCATCACAACGGCGCTCTGCTCGAGAGCTACTTTTTTACCTATCCGGTGTTTGGCGTGCAGAAGAAGGACACGACCTCCAAAGCCTGGTATGCCGAACAGAACATTAAAGCCGGAACACGTGACGGCTACCAGTTTTTATTAGATATGGGGCCGCTGAAGAACGCCGACCAGTATTATAAGGACAACTTTTTCTGGCAGGAAACTATAAATCACCCGAATTATGATGAATTCTGGCAGTCCCGCAGCCTGCCCCGCCACTACGGTAAGGTAAAGCCGGCCATCATGTTTGTGGGCGGCTGGTACGATGCTGAAGATTTAAGCGGCCCGCTGGATATGTTTAAGCGCATCAACAAAACCGATCCGGCTGCCTACAACACTATCGTGATGGGGCCGTTCGGGCATGGCCGCTGGTCGCGCGAAACGGGGCATACCCTGCACAGCAATGTTTATTTCGGCGACAGCATTGCTACCTTTTATCAGCGCGATATTGAGGCTAAGTTCTTCAGCCATTTCCTGAAGGGCAACGGCAGTAAGGAATCGGGCCTGCCCAAGGCTTATATGTACGACACTGGTAAAAAGGAATGGGAAAAGTTTGACCAGTGGCCGGTTACCGCAGCCGCTCACCAGAAAATGTACCTTAGCGCCGATGGCAAACTGCCAACAGCCCAGCCCGCAGGCAGCGGCTCCATGCAATACATCAGCGACCCGATGAAGCCCGTGCCTTACACAGAGGATAACACGACCACCATGGGATTTACTCCGCATAATTACATGAGTGAGGATCAGCGCTTTGCGGGCCGCCGCCCTGATGTGCTGGTGTACCAGACCGATGTGCTGCAGAATGATGTTACCCTGGGCGGCGAGATCATGACCCACCTGAAAGTAGCCAACAGCAGCAGCGATGCCGATTATGTGGTAAAGCTGATTGACGTTTATCCGCCCGATGAAAAAAACAGCGAATACATGCCGAACAAGAACATTATTATGAGCAATTACTGGCAGATGGTACGCTCCGAAATTATGCCGGCTCGCTTCCGTACCGGTTTTGATAAGGCCGTACCGATGGTGCCCGGCCAGAAAACGGATGTCAACGTGCGCCTGCAGGATGTGCTGCACACCTTTAAAAAGGGACACCGCATTATGGTTCAGGTGCAGAGCACCGCCTTCCCGCTGTTTGCCCGTAACCCGCAAAAATTTGTGGATAATCCTTATAAGGCCGATGCCAGCGACTATGTAAAGGCTACCCAAACGGTGTTTGACGACAGCTATGTGGACGTGGAGGTGCTGAAATAAATGATCAAATAAAATTAAACCCGATGTGTCATCCTAAGCAATAGCGAAGGATCTGTAAAGGCCAGCCTCAACCTGCAGATTCTTCACTATTACCCAGGATGATGTTTATAGTTATACAATCCGAATCAACCATCAATGAAATTAAAGGCCCTTACTCTTATATTAAGCCTTGCTTCTCTCCTGGCTCACGCTCAGCTTGGTCAGCCTAAAAATACCTTTACCCGGGCTGATACCCTGCGCGGTACGCTTACGCCGCTGCGCACCTGTTATGATATTAACTACTATCACCTGGATGTGAAGTTTGATATTGCCCAAAAATTCATCAGCGGCAATGTGTTGTTTAAGTTTACGGCTACGCAGGATTTTAATAAGCTGCAGTTCGACCTGTTCAGTAACCTGAAGGTGGAGAAGGTGCTGTACAAGGGCCGGCCGCTGCCTTATACCCGCGAGTATAATGCCGTGTTTGTTACCTTTCCAAAGAGTATTCAAAAGGGTTTTCATGATGAGTTTACGGTTTATTATTCCGGCAACCCGGTAATTGCCAAACGCGCTCCCTGGGATGGCGGCGTAGTTTACAGTACCGATTCATTGGGCAAAGCGTGGGTGGCTACCGCCTGCCAGGGTTTAGGCGCCAGCGTATGGTGGCCCACTAAAGATCATCAAGCCGATGAGGTGGACAGTATGCTCATCAGCATCAGTGTGCCCAACGGCTTAAAGGATGTATCCAACGGCAGGCTGCGCAAGGTAACTCCGCTGAAAGATGGCTATACCCGGTACGACTGGTTTGTCAATAACCCCATCAACAATTATGATGTAGCCGCTAACATTGGAGAATATACCCATTTCAGCGATACTTATAACGGCGAAAAAGGCAAACTTACGCTGGATTACTGGGTGCTGCCTTACAACCTGGAAAAAGCCAGAAAGCAGTTCGACGCTAATGTAAAGCCGATGCTGAAAAGCCATGAGCATTGGTTTGGCCCCTATCCTTTTTATGAGGATGGCTATAAGCTGGTGGAAACGCCGCACCTGGGCATGGAGCATCAAAGCGCTACGGCATACGGCAATCATTATCAGAACGGGTACTTAGGGCGCGATCTTTCCGGTACCGGCTGGGGGCTAAAGTGGGATTATATCATCATTCATGAAAGCGGCCATGAGTGGTTTGGCAATAATATCACCAGTAAGGACATTGCCGATATGTGGATACACGAGGGCTTCACCTACTACTCTGAATCATTGTTCACTGAAACCTTTTATGGTAAGCAGGCCGGGCAGGAATATGTACACGGCAGCCGCAGATCCATTGCCAACGACCGGCCCATCATCGGGCCATACGGCGTAAACAAGGAGGGTTCGAGCGATATGTATTCTAAAGGCGGCGTACTGCTGAACCAGATCAGAACCATCATTAATGATGATGCCAAGTGGCTGAGCATTTTGCGCGGGCTGAACAAAACCTTTTATCATCAAACCGTAACCACCGAGCAGATAGTTGATTACATTAACAAACAAGCCGGTATGGATTTAACTCCGGTGTTTAACCAATACCTGCGTTATAATACCCTGCCCGTACTGGAAATTATGGCTATTAAGGGCAAACTATATTGCCGGTGGGTTGCCAACGATAAAAACCTGGCTATGCCGGTGCGCATCCGGGTTAAGGGCGGCGAGTATCAGTATGTGAACGCCGTGGCCATCCAGGCATCACCTATTGACATTGCAGGCATCAATAAGGATAATATTGAGGTAGATACATTTAACTATTATATCGGCGTACTGATAGATTAAATCTGGTTAATTTTATGATAAAATACATCAAGCATTTCATTGTAAGATATGGGCACCATCTTTAATTAGCATCCTGAATTGCTTGCAGGTTGCCAAAAGTTAGTGCCTGTATCTGGCAAATGATGTAGTTTTATATTGTTTTGCAGTGTAATTAAAATAATGAACGGGTTCAATAATTAAAAACCGTTTAATTGTAAATTGTGCTGTTCATTTAACCGCAAAGGGGAAAAAACCAAAAGGAAAGCGCCTGTAGCTGCGCCTTGTTTTTTGAGCGTACGCTGCTTGGGCGGCCGGTAGTAACAGCTGAAAAAGTCAAGACTATAGAGATAGGTTATGTACAGGCAGGTGTTTACATTTGATTATACCTGCAAATAGTTCTGTTAATTCTTTAATTCTATAAATTCCGGGTCAGACAGAAAAGCATCAGGATTCCTGGGCTGCGAGCAAACTAACGCTCGATGAAGGTACATATCCAGGCAGCTTAAAATAAGTTGCGGGTTTTCTCATTTCAGTGCAACGTGCTGCCTTTGCCCTGCGTCATATAAGCAATCAAAACAAAATAAAACCATGAAATCACTATCAATCCTTATGCTGGCCGCCGCCCTGGTAACCGGTGCCGGCTTCACTCAGGCAGCAACCAAAGCACCAGCTGCTTCAAAAGCAACAGAAACCGAAGACCGTCATTTATCCGGTTTTAGCAGTATTGAGGCATCCGGCTCCTTTGATGTAGAGATTACACAGGGCAATACCGAATCAGTTAAGGTGGAAGCCCCTGCCGAGGTAATTAACCGCATTGAAACCGTTGTTGAAAATGGCGTGTTGAGGCTAAGCATTAAAAGAGGCAACTGGAACTGGTCGTGGAATAATAACAACAAAATGGTGGTGTATGTAAACGCCCGGAGCCTGAACAGCGTAACCCTGGGCGGTTCGGGCGATGTGAGCTTTAAAAACGGCATTAAGGCGAGCAAGCTGCGCCTGGCAGTTGTAGGTTCGGGCGGTATGCATGGGCACGTAGATGTACAGGAACTGGAAAGCAAGCTGACCGGCTCCGGCGAAATGAAGCTGAGCGGCCGTGCCTCTGTTTCAACAGTGAGCGTAACCGGTTCGGGCGATTATGCAGCTGAGTCTGTAACCACCGATGATACCTCTATCCGTGTTAGCGGTTCGGGCAGTGCGCACGTAAACGCTAATGTTACCATCAATGCCGTACTCACCGGTTCGGGCGATATATATTACAGCGGTAACGCCAGGCAAGTACATACCGAGAAGCACGGAAGCGGCGACATTAACCGGGGCTAAAGATTTAGAATATTGTAAATGATTAACAAAAAGGGCAGCGGCTTTAATTAAAAGCCGCTGCCCTTTTTGTTAAAATATTATGCCCTAACGCCAAATTCGATTACAGGCAGCTACTATCAGTTTTCACTGTTAAACCTTTTTAAAACCTTGCGGCCTAAATCATAGGTGAGCCGGAAGGCTTGCTGGCTGTCGCCCAGCTGCCCGGGCGACTGGTGCAGGCTAAGTATAAAATATCCGTGAATGCGGTTATAAACAAACGGCGAGTAAATAACATCCAGGCGGTTGTATATTTTTTTCTGATAATAGGCATCGCCGTAATTAATATAGTGCGGCTGGCCGGCATAAAATTCATCAAAGAACGAAAAACGGTGATAGCTGGCATAGGCGCTTGCCACAAAGCCAAGCGGCTTTCTGAACCCGTCAACACTGCGTACCCGCTCTAATGAAATCAGCCCGCCGGCCTCTACCGACAGGGAATCAAAAACTGTTTTATGGCTGAAGTCCAGCCCCACCCTGACTTCTCCGGCACCGTTATCACGTATATGGTCGCCCGGTATGGCTACCGCCGGCCCGGCATCATGCAGCATCAAAAAGTAGTGCGACAGGTAAAACGGCCCGGCAGGGCTGGGCAGGTACTTGCCCGACAATCCGAATAAAAACTGTTCACGGGCGGTGGCCGTCTGGCGGCTTACCCAGTCAATCCATAAGGTTTCGTAACCATATTCGGTTTGCCAGCGGGTAAGCATTCCCTCTACATTGGGGCGGTAATAAAGCAGGGTATCGTTCAGTAAAGCCCGCGGATAATTGGTTATTAATCCTTCGCGCGGAAAGGCGCCCACATTAAACAGCCAGTGATGGCTTTCAAACTTATAGTAAGCCACCGGGTCAACCCGTAAAAAGTAAGGAACAGCGCCAAACTCATGGATACCGTTTACACCAACAATAAAATGGTTCAGGCTGTCCAGGTTTAATCCCAGATCGAGCGCGGTGCGTACGCCCGAGTAGGTGCGCGAGCGCTCGGTAAACGCCTTATACTCGCGGTTATCAAAAAAACCAAAGCCGTTAAAGTGAATATCCAGGCTGCCGGGTGTATAGCGGGCCGTGTCCTGCTGTGCCTGTGCAGCGGCAGTTAGCAGCACACTAAAGAAGAGTATTGCGTAAAAATGTTTAATCATATCGTGCGTTAATCAGGTTACCGGGCGGTAAAGGTAATCATTCTGCTGTTTCTGCCTCCCGGAAACGGTGCAGTGCGCACAGAAAAAATCAAATCGTATTGCCCTGGTTTGGCCGGCGCTGTCAGCTTAAAGCGGTAAATACCGGTTTGGTGTGCTGCAATCACAAGCCGGTTTACATCGGCGCCTGCGGGCTGCTCCCCAACTAAATCCTTATCCTGATAAAAACAGGCGCTGAGCGTAATGGGCTTGCCCTGGCTTTTCTCACCAAAATTCACAGCTGCGGAGTACGGATTAAGTATGCTGAGGGTGAGCGGCACAGCTTCACCGGGCCGGGCTTTAAGCTTGCGTACGCTGATTTGTATATCCAGCTTTTGCAAAGTAAGTACATTATTAATCCAGCTGATGTAACGCCTGCCCTTGCTGGTACTAACCGAGTCTGTTGTTTGCCCGGCAACCGGTCTATCGGTTAAAAGCATTACGCGGCGGTGCTGCATACTATCCTCAATCGGCCATAAATCGTACTGTGTACGGCGATAGGTGCGCTCATCATAATCAAAACCCTTTAAACTGCGGGTATAAAAATTATATTTTGATGGCTCCTGGAAACTTGCGGGTATAATTACGTAGGCATTGCCTGCCTTGTGCCTTATTTGCTGTGCCCAGGCGGCAAAGCCATAAAAACTCCTGAACGCCCTTAGCTTAATGATGTGGGGTTCGTGAACAATGAGCAGCAGCCTGAACAGTATGATTAAAACTGTATTGGCTACCGCCAGTTTAAACAGCCATGCCGGTTTACTGCCGGGCTGGCGCAGATGGATAATAACCAGCAATACCAAGGGAACGAAGCCGATCAGCGTCCAGTGCGGCTGTACGTTGCCCTTAATGGTATTAATTAAAAAGAAAAAAAACGTACCGGCGCTGTTAACCAGCAGGCAGCGGATAAAAGCGCCTTTAACCCGCGTGGTAAAGGCATAGTAAAATATAAACCAGCCCGTGAGCGGGCCTGCCATCAGCAGCTGTCCCGGCAGGTATAAATAGGTATGTGAGGGCTGGTACACTTCGGACGACCGCTCGAACAGGTGATAGGCTACCGATGGATAATGGTGGTGTACCTGCCATACAATATGGGGCAGGTACAGGATAAGGGATAGAACAGCAATTAAATAGAACGACGGCCGTTTTAGCAGCCTGATATTGGCCAGCACAGTGAACAGCACCAGTAAAATGCCATGGTACTTACTGTAGAGCAGGCCGGCTACAATGAGGGCAAGCAGCAGGGCCAGCGCCCACTTATCCTTTTCGAGGTACTGCTGATATACATAGTAAAATAATACGGTAAACAGCAGCAGCGGCGCATCGGGCGTGGTAATAAAGCCGTAGATATGAAAAATGAATGTGCCCGAAACCATAAGTACAAACCAGCGGGCATCGGTTTTGAATTTTTTGGCAATGAGCCATAAAACATAGATGGATGCAGTGCTTGAGATGACAGCAGCCAGGCGTACCCCTAGTTCGGTATGCAGCAGGCTGTCGCCGGCCCGGATGAACAGGGCTACCATAGGCGGATGGTCAAAGTACCCCCAGTCTAAAAAGCGTGAATATACCCAGTAGTAGGCCTCGTCGGAATGTAAGCCGAGTGTGGCTGCCTGCAGGAGGTTCAGCACCGTCCAGCAGAGTAAAAACCAGGCGATGGTTTTGTTAGCGTTTGCGGACTGGTTTGCTGCCGGGTATAACATAAGGCGGCTAATATAACGCTTCGGGCGTTAAGGCTGTCAGGGTATTCAAATTATTGCCTTTCCGCTTGTGTTTATCAGTCGCCTCAATGTTCAGTAGTATGGTTGATGCGCCTTTATACCAGCCGCATGTTTGCCGCGTCCCAATGTATAATCTTATTTTCAAAATAGCTGTCGTTACAGGCTAATGCAGGCGCTGCTGCCCGGAAACCGAATTCGGCATTTTCAGTAACCGGCCTGCCATGGCGTATGGCATCCATAAAATTGGCGAAATGGTCATTAGAGGCATTGTAACCATTCGGAGCCTCATATTTAACCCCGTCTAACTTAGGCGCTATCTTGTCGGCAGAAGTGTACTTCAGGTCATACTTAGCCATCAGTTCCTTTTGCATAGCTTCCGGATAGGTGTATAAAGCGTCCCAGCCGCCTATGCCCGGTGCATTAGGCATCTTGTTCTTTACAATGGTAAAGCCGTCGCCCTCGCCGAACAGGTTAATCACCCCTTCTGATCCGATAATCTTGGTGGTAGAGTAATCGCCCTCGCCGCTGATAAAGTCAACCTGCAGGTTCACCTCAAAAGATGGATGCTCCTTGGTTTGAGGGTAATGGATAACGGCGCTCATTACATCGGGCACGTTGCGGCCATCCTTCCAGTAGGTAAGGTTGCCGATAGAGAAAATCTTGTCCGGGCCCTTTGAGTCCGTAATAAAGTGAATACCGGTAAGCAGATGCACAAATAAATCGCCGGCAACGCCGGTACCATATTCCCTGTAATTACGCCACCTGAAAAAGCGGTTGCTATCATACGCATGTTTCAGCTTCTCATTGGCCTGAAACCGGTTCCAGTCCACCGTTTGTGCAGAGGCATCCAGCGGAATGGTGTACTGCCAGGCGCCCAGTGCGCTCTGCCGGTTAAAGGAGGCCTGAATAGTATTGATTTCGCCGATAGCGCCTGATTTGTAAAGCTCCTTGGCCTTCTGGTAAGCCATACTGCTGATGCGCTGGCTGCCTACCTGAAAAACAGCCTTGGTTTCCTGCTGGGTCTTGATCTCGTCGAGCCCCTCGCTGATGTAGTGCACCATCGGTTTTTCGCTGTAAACAGCCTTGCCCTTGCGCATGGCCGCTTTGGCAATAGTGCTGTGCCAGTTATCGCTGGTGGCAATAATAACGGCATCAATATCCTTGCGGTCCAGCAGTTCCTCGTAATTGCCGGTGGTGTAAATATCCTTGCCGAACAATTCTCTGGCACGCTGCAGGCGGCCCTTGTACAAATCGCAGCAGGCTACCAGTTCAACGCCGGGCACGGTAAGGGCAGCTTTTACATCGTTAAAGCCCATAATGCCCATGCCGATAGCGGCTATGCGGATTTTATCATTGGCGCTGATGCGCTTTTCGGCCTGCAGCAGGCGGCGCTCATAATCTTCCTGTGCGGCCAGACTGGTTAATGAAGCAGAGGTAAGCAATATGGCGCCTCCAAAATGCTTTAAAAAATTTCTTCTATCTGATGACATATTCTCTTATTTTAATACAGCGTATAATCAGGAAACAGTTGCCGGGCAAAGGCTTGCCTTTTATATATTGGTGCACCCAATATAGTAACTAATTAACTAATAATGAATATACTTATAAGAAAAATGATTAAGCTAAATTTACAAACAAGCTGTGCGAAAGCGGTACAGGTAAAAGCATTAACTATAAAAAACCTGTAGCCGCTGCGCTTAGGCAGCCACCCATTGGAGTATTTGGGTTATTGCGGAGCAGGTTCTGTTTCTATAGCCGCGGGTTGCGGCGGTCAACCTCATTCGTGGCGATGTATTACTGTGCACTTTGCCTTTACTGCTGTGTTACCAGCACAATCACTTTATCAGGGTCATTGGCATCAGGCTGATTAACAGACAAGGTAAGCGTTTGATTCTTCAAGGCAAACGGCACCGGCTCCCTGGTTTTTAGCAAGTAGGCTTTTACTATTCTGCGGTAGGGTACCTTTCTAAGTGTGAGGGAATCTCCTTCCGGCCTGAGCGGATGAATATAAACTTCACGGCCGCTCTGGGTGATGCATCCCCATTGCTGCGGGCGCAGGTATCCTTTTTGCGTGTGATAGATGCTGCTGCCATAAATCTTCATCCAATTGCCCATCCACTTAATGCGGTCAACAAATTCGGGCTGTATTTCGCCATTGGGCATCGGGCCGATGTTGAGCAGCAGGTTGCCGCCGTTACCGGCCGATTTAACCAGCAGGTTTACAATCTGAGCGGGCGTTTTGTAGCTGGTATCGGCCAGGTTAAAGCCCCAGCTGTTATTAATGGTAGCGCAGGTTTCGAGCGGCAGATCGGATATAGCCTGAAAGCTCATACCGCTGGTGTTTTCGCCGGGCACATCCTGCTCAAACATCTGGAAATCCTCGCCGGGCAGCGGAGCCATGTGGTGGTTATTGCCTACCAGGCACTGCGGCTGCAGGCGGTGTATCAAGTCGTAAATTTCGCGTGTGTGCCAGTCGGCGCGTGTGTCATTATCCTTGCGGGTTTTGCTTTCCTCAGCCATCTGATCCCAGTAACCATCGAACCATATACCGCCTATCTCGCCGTAGTTGGTAAGCAGTTCGGTAAGCTGGTTTTTCATAAATTGGATGTACTGGTTCCAGTCGCCGTGCACGGTGCGGCCGGTGCCTTTGCCGGTGCGGCCCGTCCAGTATTGGTAGTCGCTGCGCCGCCAGTCGAGCAGGGAGTAATACAGAAATAGCTTGATGCCTTGCTTGTGGCACTCGTCTGCCATCTGCCTTACAATGTCCCTTCGGTAAGGCGTGTGCATAATGTTGAAATCAGAGTACCGGGTATCCCACATGCTGAAACCGTCGTGATGGCGGGTAATCAGTGTAATATATTTCATGCCGCCCTGCTTGGCCAGGCTAACCCACCGGGCGGCATTAAAATCAACCGGATTAAAGAATTTTTCGAGCCGGGTGTA
The DNA here is from genome assembly GCA_964241965.1 of uncultured Mucilaginibacter sp. Classification (GTDB taxonomy): domain Bacteria; phylum Bacteroidota; class Bacteroidia; order Sphingobacteriales; family Sphingobacteriaceae; genus Mucilaginibacter. The sequence continues at coordinate 25,319 of CAXTAP010000001.1, read as the reverse complement.
GTTAGGTACCGTAATGTTCCGGTTGTTCATCACCCATTCGCCATCACCCGGAACGCTGAATGGCCCCCAGTGAATGAACAGGCCATATTTGGCATTACTGAACCACGCCCGGGCCGCCTGGTTAACCGGCACGGGCGTATAAGCCGCCTGCCCATAACTTTTAAGGCCGGCCACCAGCAGCAGCAACGCCAGCACCCCGGCCTTAAAGGCTGATGACGGTTTTAAATTTGCCATAAGCTAATATAGCGGTATTAATAACAAAAATTAAATTCCTGATTTATACCTGGCAGGCTACCTGCAAAAGAGTAAGGGGACTTGAACCCGCTCCATCAATAATCATCCTTAGGCTTGTTTTCCTCCTCCAGGAAATTATCAAAATCGAAGCTGTCGCCGCCGGTTAATTTGGGGCCGGCATCTTCGGGCGTGGTGTCTGCGCTGATTTCGCCCTCGTGGAAGGTTTCCATGCTGCCGGTATCGGTAAGCAGCACATATACCTGCTCGTCAATCTGGTCGGCGGCTACCTTGCCTGCGCCGTCGGGGGTTTGCACCTTTTGTCCTTCCTGGTATTTACTCATGGCTGCCTTACTGGTTATGGTGTACTACCACACCTATAAGCAGCGGAGGCCGGATAATGTTTGCCGAGCGTTAACTCAGCAGGTTATTAGCCCGCATTTACTGCCTGTTTGGGGTAACAGAATCCGCTATGGCGTATATTAAAACGCAGCTTTTAGCCCTGATTTTGCCCCAACTGTGTTTTGCGGGACAATTGGGACAATAGTATGGCCGCTTTGCAGGCATCATCACTTCCCTTACTGATGCGAAATAACCGTTTATGCCTTTTTATTTACGTAGATAGGGTGACGGGATTGTGTCAATTATGGGATCAACGTCTGTGGCATAGGTTGGCACTCGAATGATAGATGGAACTACTTAGTTTGAATTGGCCCTGCGGAAATATATAAACCAACGAATTAAGAAAATTTATTTTGGGTACAATGTATTAATTTTTGCCATTATTAAATAATTTTGATATTAATTTTCAAGCAATGACGGATAAAAAATATCAAGTATTTGTAAGTTCTACATTCAACGATTTGAGGACTGAAAGAGAAAAGGCATTAATGACAATTTTAGAGTCTGACTGCATACCTGTAGGTATGGAATACTTTCCTGCTATTGATGAAGAACAATTTAAATATATTAAAAGAAAAATTGATGAAAGCGATTATTACGTATTAATTCTTGCTGCAAAATATGGAACTATTGACTCAAAAACAGGTTTGAGCTATACAGAACTTGAATTTGACTATGCTAAAGAAACAAACGTACCAATAATCTCAATAGTGCATAGTGATATTGGAACTATACCAGCCGAACATCATGAGTCAAAAGTCAGTTCAAAAAAGAAGCTAGAAAAATTTTATGAAAAGACAAAGAAAGGAAGAATAGTTAAATTTTGGAAAACAAATGAAGAATTAACTAACGCTTTAGCAACATCATTACCTTTAGTAATAAGGCAGTTCCCAAGAAAGGGCTGGGCTCGAAGTAACGATATACCTAATGACGAGCTTATTCATCAAAACAAAAAACTCGAATCAGAAAATAATTATTTACAACATTCACTTAAAACACGTTCTGATTTTTATACAGAATCAACAAAAAAGCAAGTTGAAGAAAAAGAAAGATTTGAAAAGTATTTTGTTTTTTATATAAAGCAAAATACTATACCTGCAAACATTAAAGATTATCAAGAATGGTTTGACGGTTATAAAAATAAAGGTGGCGCGATAAATTTTGACGGTCCATTTGCTTTAATTCAGAGAATGAGAGTTGTCAACAAAGATTTGTATTTACCGCCTTTATTTGGGGCTAATGCTTTTCACTTGATAATTAAACCAGAAGCTTTTATTCACACTTTAGGAGAGAGCTTAGGTCATAACGTGATTTATGATGTAAAAGATTTTAAGTTACAAGGGTGGTCAGCCGCCGATCCAATTAAACCTTAATTTCTCTCTCTACCGCAAGCGTCCTGTGGCTGTTGTACAACTCATAAACCGTTATATGCTGGTTAACTTCTAAATGTTTAATCACCTGAGAATTGTTTAAATAAAAATCCTGACGGTATAATGCCCCCCGCTGCCGCAAGCGTCCCGCTTGTGGTAAAACGGCCAGGTTCATTAAGCGACAACGATGTTAACTAATCCTTTCCAGCCGGCATAGTCTCTGGCGCTGCTATGCAGTTATTCAAAATCCTGCTCCACAAAACCTGCCGCTACTGGGTTTTGATGAATATAATCAATCTTTTGCTGTATAACCTCGCTGCTCCACAGTTCTACCGGCTGATTATGCTGCTGCCAGAACTGGTTGCCGGTATTATTAGGATTACGCTGACCTGCCTTGATAAAGGAGTTCAGCAGCCATTCCTTCCGGCTCTCCTGCGGATTATCATGAATCAGTTGAATCAGTTCCTTTGAGGTATATGATTTAAAGTCCCTGAGCAAATCCTCCGGCTTTTGCTTAACCGACCTGAAAACCAGATGCACATGGCTTGGCATCAGGCACCAGGCATGAATCTCCATGCCCTTTTGCTCTGTGCAATAATTCAGGTTGTTAACAAGGCATTCAAAGTATTCGCGCCTCACCAACACATCGATCCAGAAAACAGTAGCGAAACTTACAAAATATAACCCTTCAGCATTATGAAATTTATAGTTCCTGCTCATTTGGCTGTTTTATACCGGCTCTGTACAGCGGCCACAAGCGAGACGCTTGCGGTAGCGGTTATAGGAAGCAAATATAGAGGAAAGAATATCCAGCTTAATATATTCTGCTTTAATCAAGCGAATTTATGTCTTATTTCTTGCTCTCTTGCTCCCGCAAGCGTCCCGCTTGTGGTTAAAAATAAGCTGTTGAACATTCTGCAGTTGAAAAAGCACAGACCACAAGCGGGACGCTTTCAGGAGCAAGAGAAAACAACTCATTAACAGAAAACCCGGCTTATCACCGGGTTATCTGTAATCTTCTATCGCAACTTATACGCCTAACAGCAGCCTGGCCGGGTCCTCGAGCAGTTGCTTTACGCGGACCAGGAAGCTTACCGATTCGCGGCCGTCCACAATGCGGTGATCGTACGACAGGGCAATATACATCATCGGGCGGATCACCACCTGGCCGTTTACAGCCACCGGGCGCTCAATAATGTTGTGCATCCCTAAAATGGCCGATTGCGGCGCATTGATGATCGGGGTGGAAAGCATGGAGCCGAATACGCCGCCGTTGGTAATGGTAAACGTACCGCCGGTCATGTCCTCTATGGTCAGCTTGTTTTCGCGGGCCTTGCCGGCCAGTACCACAACGGCCTTTTCAATTTCGGCCAGCGTCAGGGCATCCGCATTGCGGATAACCGGAACCACCAGCCCCTTAGGGGCCGACACGGCGATGGAAATATCAGCATAATTGCTGTAAATCACTTCTTCGCCCTCAATGCGGGCACCCACGGCGGGCCACTCCTTCAGGGCCTCGGTAACCGCCTTGGTAAAGAAGGACATGAAGCCCAGCCCTACGCCATATTTCTCCTTAAACTTATCCTTGTACTTACCGCGCAGGTCCATAATGGGCTGCATATCCACCTCGTTAAAGGTAGTGAGCATGGCGGTTTCATTTTTGACAGCTACCAAACGCTTAGCCACCGTTTTGCGCAGCGACGACATTTTTTCGCGGCGCTCGCCTCGGGTACCTGTCGGGCCGGATTGTGCCGTTTGCGGCACCACCTGCGGCGCTGATGAAGCCGGCGACTGCACTGATTTCGGCGAGGCCGAAGGCTGCACCGTTCCGGCATCGCTGCCCTTTGTTCCTGCCTGGGCGTTCAGGGCATCCTCTTTGGTGATGCGGCCGCCCACGCCGGTGCCGTTAACGGCAGCGCTGTTTACGCCCTTTTCGGCTAATATTTTACCTGCCGCCGGTGATGGCGTGCCGGCTGCGTAACCCGATGCTGATGAGTTTTTAACCGGTTGCTGAACAGCAGGTGCCTGGGCTTGCGGCTGCGGCGATGCAGCGGCAGCGCCCGTTGTAATGGCGCAAACCACCGCGCCGATGGGCAGAGTATCGCCCTCATTAGCCATCGTTTTCAGCGTACCTGCACTTTCGGCAGTCAGTTCAAAGGTAGCTTTGTCTGATTCCAGTTCGGCGATGGCCTCATCCATGGCTACCTGCTCGCCATCCTTCTTGATCCAGCGCGACAGCGTAACCTCCGTGATAGACTCGCCCACCGGCGGCACCTTAATTTCAATGCTCTTGCCTGCGGCAGCCGGCGCCTCCGCTTGCGGCTGCGGTGCGGCCGGCGCAGCTTCGGCAGCGGCAGGCCGGGCGGCCGGTGCGGGGGCAGCTGCGCCGCCGTCCTCAATTTTGGCAACTACGGCGCCAATGGGCAGGGTATCGCCCTCATTGGCTACGGTATTTAAAGTTCCGGCCTGTTCGGCAGTCAGTTCAAAGGTGGCCTTGTCCGATTCCAGTTCGGCAATCACTTCGTCCATCGCTACGGCATCACCTTGTTTTTTTATCCAGCGCGACAGCGTTACCTCGGTAATGGATTCGCCTACCGGCGGAACTTTTATTTCTAAACTCATTTTTGAATTAGTTGTAGGTTATGTTGAGAGCCCTTTGATCGGGCTGCTATAAATCTTTATTACTTACTCTGTCATTTCGAACGATAGTGAAAATCTGCTTAGCGCGACAAATATGCAGTAGAAGATTTCTCGCTATCGTTCGAAATGACGGTTGCAGCTTAATCGGCATTGGCCTTAGCCATTTGCTTGGTAGTTTCCTTTACCGACTCCTTCACCTTTTCGCCTGCCGTGGCCGACTCAAAGGCTTTGGCCACAATGTACAGCTGCTGCGAGTTATGCTGCTTGGCGTAACCTGTAGCCGTGCTGGCGCCCTCCTTGCGGGAAATTACATCCAGCTGCAGGCTGCTTTTGCGGAACTTGCGGCACAGGTATGGCCACGCTCCCATATTTTCAGGCTCTTCCTGCACCCATACAAAATCTTTGGCGTTGCTGTATTTTGCCTTAACGGCCTCCATTTGCTGTACCGGCGTTGGGTATAGCTGTTCTATACGTATCAGGGCCACATCAGTGCGCTTATCGGTTTGCTGCTTTTCCAGCAAATCATAATATATTTTACCGGTGCAGAACAGTACGCGCCTTACTTTGCCGGCCTCAGCGTAACCATCGTCAATCAGTTCCTGAAAACCGCCCTGGGTAAATTCCTCCAGCTTTGAAACGCACAGCGGGTTGCGCAGCCCGCTCTTGGGCGTAAATACCACCAGCGGCTTACGGAAATCGCGGTGCAGCTGGCGGCGCAGGATGTGGAAGAAGTTGGCCGGCGTGGTGCAGTTTGCCACCTGGATATTATTATCGGCGCAAAGCTCCATAAAGCGCTCAATCCGCGCCGAGGAGTGCTCTGGCCCCTGGCCTTCGTAGCCATGCGGCAGCAACAGCACCAGGCCGTTGCCGCGCTGCCATTTGGTTTCAGCGCTGGCAATGTACTGGTCAATGATGATTTGCGCACCGTTCACAAAATCGCCGAACTGAGCCTCCCAAATGGTCAGGGCATCCGGGTAAGCCAGTGCATAGCCATATTCAAAGCCCAGCACACCATACTCAGATAACAGCGAGTTATAAATGCTGAATTTAGCCTCAGTGCGCAGGGTAGCCAGCGGGGTATATTCCTCGTCGGTATCGGGCAGGGTAATTACCGCATGGCGGTGCGAGAACGTGCCCCGCTTTACATCCTCGCCGCTTAACCGTACCGGAAAACCCTCCTCAAGCAAACTGCCGTAAGCCATCAGTTCGCCCATGGCCCAGTCAAAAACATGGGTTTCGTTCACCATTTTGCGGCGATCCTCAAACAGCTTTTCAATCTTTTTAAAGTACTCCTTGCCGGCAGGCAAATCGGTTATTTTCTGCCCTATTTCCAGCAGCTGCTGCTCGGGCACCTGAGTATCTGCCCGGGCCTGCATTTCGGCATCGGTGGCAATGTGCAGCCCTTCCCAGGCGCCGGCAAACATAGGCTTGCTGTCGGTAAAGCGGTCTTCCTGCTTTGACTCATTCAGCTTTTCCTGCAGCAAATCGCGAAAGCTTTTTTCCATTTCCTTCGCCATGCTGGCATCCACATCGCCCTGAGCCAGCAACTTCTGGTAGTATATTTCGCGCGGGTTAGGGTGCGCCTCAATAGCCTTGTACAGTACCGGCTGCGTAAACTTCGGCTCATCGGACTCGTTATGACCATACCGGCGGTAGCACAGCAGGTCAATAAACACATCCTCGTCAAACTCCTGGCGGTACTCCATGGCCAGGTTCACTACATATACTACGGCCTCCACGTCATCGCCGTTTACGTGCAGCACGGGCGACAGTACGGTTTTGGCCACATCAGTACAGTAAGTACTGGAGCGGGCATCCTTATAATTGGTGGTAAAACCAATCTGGTTGTTGATTACCAGATGCACAGTGCCGCCGGTGCGGTAGCCGTCCAGCTTTTCCATTTGTAAAACTTCATATACAATACCCTGGCCGGCTACGGAGGCATCGCCATGTATCAGTATCGGCGCAATTTTTTTGGCATCGCCCTGATACTTGCCATCAATTTTGGCACGGGTAAGGCCCTCTACAATCGGGTCAACCGTTTCGAGGTGCGATGGGTTGGGGCAAAGGCTGAGGTGCACTTTCTTGCCGTCGGTAGTTTCCACATCGGTAGAGTAACCTAGGTGATATTTTACGTCGCCGCCAAAGGAGGTGTCCGCATCATAATTCTTGCCCTCAAATTCCGAGAAAACTTCTTTATAGGTTTTACCTAAAATGTTGGTAAGCACGTTTAACCGGCCGCGGTGAGCCATACCGATGGTAAACTCCTGGATGCCTAACTGCGACCCTTTCTCAATCACCGAATCCAGCGCCGGGATAAGCGACTCGGCGCCTTCCAGCGAGAAACGCTTCTGGCCTAAAAATTTGGTACCCAAAAAGTTTTCAAAGCTAACGGCCTGGTTCAGTTTATTTAAGATGCGGCGCTTTTCATTGGTAGAGAATTGCGGTATATTGCGGCTCTTTTCCATCCGGTCCTCAAACCATTTGATTTTATGCGGATTGCGGATGTAGCGGTACTCCGCGCCGATAGACTGGCAATAGGTTTCCTCCAGCAAATCGCGGATGGCGCTGAGTTTGGCAGGGCCCAGGCCTATCTCTACTCCGGCATTGAACACCGTATCAAGGTCGGCATCACTCAGCCCGAAGGTTTCCAGTTCCTTGCCCGGATAATATCTGCGGCGCTCGCGCACAGGGTTGGTTTTGGTAAAGAGGTGGCCGCGCGCTCGGTAACCGTTGATCATATTCAGCACATTAATCTCCTTTAAAATGTGCTCCGGCGTACCCGAAACCGCATTATCAGGAGCCTGCGCCGATGGCTGCGCCCCCTGCCCGAAATCAAAACCCTCAAAAAACTTCTGCCATCCGTAATCAACGGATTCAGGGTCCTGACGGTAAGCATCGTAAAGGGAGTCTATATAGGCGGCGTTTCCGCTGTTAACATAAGTGAGACGATCCATGAGAAAAACCAATCTTTAAAAACGGTACAAAATTAAGCATATCAGGCGGTAACCGCCTATTTAAATTCAACAAATCTTTTAGTATTAACCAAATGCGGGGGCCTTTAGTGTTTGAAAACTTTCATCTGGTGCCGCAGGAGCAGCTATGGCAACAGCAATTAAAGCGCCTGTAAAGCCTTTGCAGATGTCCCATATATGTAACATCGGACAAGGGCTATTTTATTTATTGAAGGCTTACCGCCTTTATTGTGCCGTTAAAATGATGGGGCAGGTTGTTTGAATTGTTGATTTTTGGAGGAGGTAAATCATTGCCCCGGCCTTAAAAGCCGTCAGAAAATTTAGAAATTTGCCATTGCGAGGAACGGGCGCCACCTCGTCGTTATGCGTTTTCACTCTGCGAAGCATGAGATTGCTTCGTACCTCGCAATGACAAATTATAATAAACTTTTCGAATCCGTTACTATGTGTTCGCTAAGTAAGCGATATTCAGCAGTTCAGTATCAGCGTGTTGCAGCATAGCGTTATTTGACGGGGCCATCCCAATCGGTCAGTAAAACGGTAATGCCGGCAAGCGCAGTAAAGCCGATGTTAAAAATCAGCGCCTTTTTATCTTCCCTGAAAGGTTTAAAAAAACTTTGCAGCGCAAACTGCCCTACATTGAACGGATCTATTTTACCATGCACCGGGAACGGGATAAGCGGCTTTACAGCTACGGGCGAATCAGTAACGGCCACATAGCCCAGCAGTGTCAGCGCCTCGGCCGCATAGATGGTCTTCACTTTTTTATTAAAGCCCAGCAGCTGCGGCAGCACCAGCAGGCTGCTCACCAGCGCATAATCTGTCAGGCAATGCGCTTTGGGCGATATGGGTTTTGTGTTCATATAACAATTTTTATGATGCAGTTTATAATTGAACCAATGCTCTCACTGCAAACACGTACAGCAAGAGATGAATTAATTAGCAGTAAAAAATTTATCATAAAAATGCTCTGGGGGATGATTTTGTTTGAGCAATACTTAAATACTCCATTAAGCTGCCTGCTGTTTAAACAGCAGTGGCTGATTGCAGAACATGGCAGCACCTGCTTTGAGGATGGCAAGAGGCCGGTAATTAAAAAACTGAACGGCGCTTGCCGGTTACCGGCAGTATAGCTGCTAAACAGTTATGCTGCTGCAAATTTTTTATGATGTGAAATTATTGAAACAGGATAGGCACAGAGTTGTACTAATACAAAATCAATTACAAAAAACATTATTATGGACATTACATTAGCGCAGGCAGAAGCCATATCATCAGCTGCCAGGCAGAAGGCCCTTGAAATCGGCGTACCTATGAATATTGCCATTGTGGATGCCGGGGCTAACCTTAAAGCCTTTCACCGCATGGAGAAAGCCTGGCTCGGCTCCATTGACATTGCCATTAAAAAGGCTAAAACGGCCCGTTTCTTTGATATGGAAAGCGGCGCTATCGGCAAGCTGTCGCAGCCGGGCGGCCCGCTGTACAACATCGAGGTTTCTAACGGCGGCTTGATCTCCTTTCCGGGCGGTATCCCGCTGCTGGACGGGCAGGGCGAAGTTGTAGGCGCCATCGGCGTATCCGGCGGTTCAGTGGATCAGGATCATGAAGTGGCCTCCGCCGGTGTTGCGGCATTTAAGCCCTGAAATAATTTCTTCAGCTTCTGTTATATAAAAGGCGGCTGAATTCAGCTGCCTTTTTTTGGCGTTTTGTTTTAGTATAATCTGAAAATAATCGGTAACAGATTATACTTTGGCTCAGGTAAACTGAAAATCTGCAAATGGAGATTATTTAAGCTTCTTGAAGATGCGGTAAATATAAGATTGCTTTAACATTTGAAGGGTAAGAAACCTAAAGGCTCCTGATTACCCCCCCCCCGCATTAAGTTCATTCAAATAATTGCCACAATCCTGTCAGTGTTCATGAACGTTCATGAACGTTCACAGGTGTTCACGCCTCCGTGAACGTGAACACCTGTGGTACAGGAAACACTTAGCAGCCGGTTTGCGCTGCTGCTACAAATTTTCCAGGTCGTCAATGTAAGCCGCAGCCTGCTCGTTAACTGCTTCCAGTTCCTGCTTCGTCATGCCGGTGAGGTGCTTGTAGGCCATACCAATGCGGGGGTTGCCTTTAAGCTTGCCGGCATTGCGGTCTAAAAAATTCCAGTACAGGCTGTTGTAGGGGCAGGCGCGGTCGCCGTGCCGTTTCTTGTAATCGTAATGGCAATGCTTGCAGTAATCGCTCATTTTATTGATGTAGGCGGCGGTGGAGGCGTAGGGCTTGGAGGCAATCAGGCCGCCGTCGGCAAACTGGCTCATGCCGCGGGTGTTGGTAATTTCCACCCACTGCATGGCATCCACGTAAACGCCCAGGTACCACTCGTCCACCCCGTCAGGGTGCAGGCCGGCCAGCAGCGAGAAATTGCCGATCACCATCAGCCGCTGTATGTGGTGCGCCCAGGCATGATCGAGCGACTGGCCGATACATTTCTGCAGGCAGTTCATCCTGGTTTGCCCGTCCCAGTACCAGTGCGGTACCTTATTGCGGTGCCCGAAAAAGTTTTTCTCCTCATAGCCCGGCATCTGCGCCCAGTACACACCGCGCATAAACTCGCGCCAGCCCATAATCTGCCTGATGTAGCCTTCGGCCTGCGCAATGGAAATGGTTTTCTGGTTGGCCTGCCAGTGCTTTACCACCTGCGTAACTACCTCCAGCGGCGCAATCTGCTTGGTATTCAGTGCAAACGACATACGCGAGTGAAACAAGCTGATATGGTTTTGCAGCATGGCATCCTCATAGGTGCCGAAGTATGGCAGCAGGCACTCGCAGAAATGATTGAGCGATTGCACCGCCTCCCTGCGGGATAACGGCCACTCCAGCCGGCGTTCATCTACCGTGCCGAAGTATTTTACGCCCATGCGGTCAATCATGGCCTTTAACTCGGCCACGTCATGGTTATAGCTCACAACCTCGGGCAGCGGCGCCTGCCCGTCATACTTCTTACGGTTATCGGCATCATAATTCCAGCGCTTGCCTACAGGGTCATCGCCCTGCATCAGTATGCCCGATTTAACGCGCATGGCCCGGTAAAAGCTTTCCATCAGGTAGCTTTTTTTATCGCCGAAAAACTTTTTAACGTCCTCGCGCTGCGTCATGAAATGCTCGGTATCAACGAAAGAAGTTTCAATGCCAATTTTCTGGCAGATGTTTTTCAGCTGCTCATCCAGCCGGTACTCGTCGGGCAGCTGGTATTCAAACTTCCTTATTTTATGCTGCTTTATCAGGGCCTGAATATTTTTTTCAAAATCCTGCTTGTTGTCCGGGTCGTCCAGCTTAATATAAATCACTTCGTGCCCGGCCTTATCAAGCTGATGGGCAAAATTGCGCATCGCTGCAAAAAAGGCCAGTATTTTCTGTACATGGTGCAGCACATATTCCTGTTCCTGCATCACCTCCAGCATCACATAAATAACCTGCGGATCGGTTTTCTTATACCAGCTATGGCTGCTGTTAAGCTGGTCGCCCAGAATAAGGCGTAAAGTTTTTGGCATGAAGATTTAACAAGGAGCTAAGCGATAAGTTTAGCCTGTTTTTATGGAAACGGGCAGCTATGCCGCACCTAACCAGCAACCAAAAGCTGTTCCCCCCGGCTCATGCTGTTTGCCGCCGCCTGTTTTCAGGAGGCCGGCTGCAGCTCATCGCCTTTGGCTACGGCGGGCAGCCAGCGCCTGGTATATTCGCCCTTGAGGTCAAGGTCGTGGGCCAGCTTCTTAAAATTATAATTGCGATTATCGCGCGGGTCGTTACCTACGCCGGCAATGGAGGCCCAGTTACCCCAGTTGCTGGCCGGCGAGTAATCAATCAGTTTTTCTTCAAACCAGGCGGCGCCCAAAGTCCAGTCGGCCTTCAGCTCCTTTACCAGGTAGGCAGCCACCAGCTGGCGGCTCGGGTTGGCAATATAGCCGGTGGCATTCAGCTCATGGATGCTGGCATCAACAAAGGGCATGCCGGTAGCGCCGGCCTTCCACTGCTCAAAAAGCTCGCGGTGGTTATCGGCCGTTTCCGGGGCTTCGGCTGCAAAGCCGGCGGCATCATGAAACCTGCTGCCATGCTTTTTAAACATAAAGCGGAAGTAATCGCGCCAGAGCAGTTCCATCATCAGCGGGTAGCTGCCCGAGGTATATTCATGGTTCATAATTTCCCAGTACACGCGCCTGAGCGATACGCAGCCCATAGCCAGCCAGGGCGAAAGCCTGGAAGGCACGGCAGCCCCCTTGCCCTTACCGGTCAGCGCCGGGCTGGTAAAATATAGCTGCAATTGCTGCAAGGCCGCTGTTTCGCCACCCTCAAAGCGCTGCGCGGCACGTTCGTCGGGTATGGGTTCAGTGAGGCCCAAATCTGCCAGAGATGGTATTTCACCGGCATCCTTCAGGGGCGGTACAGGCACCTGCTCCGGTGTTGGCGTGCAGGCACGTACGGTACTGTCGCGCTCCACCTTTTTACGAAAAGTAGCAAAGCTGTCGGGAATATCCTTAATCGGGAAGGGCAAATCCTCCTTGTTATACAGCGTATGGCCGATGAAGTGCTTTAAATTAATTTTCATCTTCCACAAGGCAGCTTCTACCTGCTCTGATATGGCAGTTTCCTCAAAGGCCACCTCCCGGTGATGATATACTTCGCTGATGTGATACTCCTCTGCCAGCTGCGGAATTATATCGGCCGGGTGCCCGGTACGGATAAGCAAATCACCGCCTAACTTCTGCAGGTTCAGGCGCAGGTCCGCCACGCTTTCCAGCAGAAACCCAGCGCGTATATTACCGGTTTTCAGGCTTCCGGCGGCGGTAACGGTAAAATAATGAGGATCAAAACAATAAACCGGCAATACTTTATCAGCCTTGCGTATGGCCTCAAACAATATTTCATTGTCGTGCACACGCAAGTCATTTCTGAACCAAACCAGTATTGTTTTTTCACTCATTGTTTATGATATTTCAGCAGGAGTAATTTACAAAAATCGCTATAATTTGTTGCTTCTGCATTTGTCGCTGCAATATTTGACATCGTCCCAACATTTTTCCCATTTCTTACGCCAGGTAAAGGGCCTCTGGCAGGTAACGCATATTTTTTGAGGCAGATTTTCCTTTAATATTCTTTTAGGAGCGGGCATGATACAGTAAACAATGCTTACCAACTTATGTTACTCTCCTTTAATTATTTATCATGAGTTTTGACAATAAAAATATACTCATTGCCGGGGGCAGTTCGGGCATCGGGCTTACCTTAGTTAACCGCTTAACCGCCAGTGGCGCTAATGTAATCAGCCTGTCGCGCCATGCCTCACCAAACTGGCAGGGCTCCGTTACTCACCTGCCGTTCGATATTATGCAGGATGATTTCGGCCTGCTTGCCATGCAGCTGCCCGGGCAGCTGCATGGCCTTGTATATGCTGCCGGCAGTATTAACCTCAAACCCTTTAACCGCCTGAGCAGGGAAGATTTTTTAAACGATTACAAAATTAACACCCTAGGCGCCGCGCAGCTGATACAGCAGGCTTTGAAAGGGCTAAGGGCTGCAGGCTCATCATCCGTTGTTTTGTTCAGTACCGTAGCAGCGGCTATAGGGCTCAGCTACCATGCCAGCATTGCCGCCGCCAAAGGCGCCATTGAAGGCTTAACGCTGGCGCTGGCCGCAGAGCTGGCTCCGCAGCATATCAGAGTGAATGCCCTGGCGCCATCGCTGACGGACACGCCGCTGGCCGGTAACTTGCTTAGTACAGATGAGAAACGTGAGGCGGCCAACAAGCGGCACCCGCTGGGGCGCTACGGGCAGCCTGACGACTTAGCCGCGGCAGCCGAATTTTTATTAGGTGATAGCAGCAGCTGGATAACAGGCCAGGTGCTGGGTGTTGACGGCGGTTTAGGGAAACTCAAAATGTAGCTTTCCTTCGATAAGATCATTATTAAAGGCGTACAATAAGCAGGACAGGATATATTTAAGTTGAAAGCACACTATTGCTGCTTATTTACCCTGCCCTGCTTGTTGCCTGCTTCACTGTTAAGGATTTACTGAAGGCGTTTTGATTTTGGCCTGAAAATCGGGGTGGCCGCACTGCCACAGCACGAAAGCAAACTGGTCGGCAAAGTTTGCCCAGGTTACGCTCTTGTCTTCGGTAAAATGCCCGTTGTCATAATTAACCTTCATGAGTACCGGCTTGCCCGATGCGGTTGCATTTTGCAGCGCAGCCGCAAACTTACCCGGCTCCCAGGCAATCACCCGAGGGTCGTTCCATCCGCCCACGCAAATTACGGCGGGATATTTAGTGCCGCTTACCACGTGCTGCATACCATCCATTTCATACAAAGCCCTGCATTCCACGCTGTCCTTTACCGTGCCGAACTCCGGAATGTTAACCGGGCCGTTGGATGAAAACTCAAGCCTCATGGCATTGGCGCAGCCCACATTGCAAATGGCAGCCGCATATAAATCGGGCCTTTCGGTAATAGCACGGCTGATGAGGATGCCGCCTGCACTGGTACCGGTACCGGCCAGCTTTGATGGCTGCGTATAGCCCTGCGCAATCAGGTATTCGGCACAGCTGTTAAAATCCTTCCAGGTGTTGGGCTTGGTAGTTTTGTAACCGGCCCTGTACCAGGCCTCGCCCTTTTCGCTGCCGCCGCGCACATGCGGAATGGCAATAACCACACCCTTTACAGCCAGCGCAGCCTCGCGGGTGCTAAAATAGGGCGTCATGCTGATGCCATAGGCGCCGTAAGCATCCATCAGGCAAACATTACTGCCATCGAGCCTGATGCCCTGCTTATAAATGATGGAAAGCGGTATCATTACACCATCGTGGCCTTTTACTTCTACCTCCTTCACCATCAAATCCTTGTAAGCTGCCAGATATACCGGTGGCTTATTAAAAGTGCCCGGACTGAAAACATCGGTTACCGCGTTAAAATTGTACTCGGTATTCGGCTTATTCCACGAGGTAATGCTGGCCGTGCATTCATTGGTTTTATTATTGAGGCAGAACACGCCAATGGTGCCCGAGTAGGGCAGCTTAATTTCTGAAGTTTTATGCGTAGTAAAATTGTACTTGAAAAGATGGTTGTTGATGCCGTCGCTGTAGGTGAGCAGCAAATAATCCTTGCAGTGGGTAATTGATTCTAGAGTCTGGTCGGCTTTTTCAGCGGCTATGACCCGGGCATTATTCCAGTCGGGGTTTTTTAAATCGGTTGCCACCAGCTTATAATTTTTAGCCCCGTTGTGATGCGAAATAGCAAAAACCTGGTCGCCATGCACCTCCATGCCCCGTACCAGCTGGTCGGCAGGGGTACACAGCGGTTTCCATTGAATATGGCCGGCGTTAAACTGGCTTATGGGTGCGTAAAACATAGTGAACTCATTCTCTACGGTTCCCAGCCCTGCAAACAGGTAGCTTTTGTTATCTTCGGTGAGGTAAACGTAGGGGTATGCTTTGGGCTCAATCTTCAGTTCAGGGTAAACGGCGTTGCTGAAATAATCAGCATCAGTGCCTGCGGCGGCCCCTATTTTATGCAGCCTGGTTTTGGTATTCAGCCGCTGCTCCGGATCGGCATTGTTAGCTGATTTCAGGGCGATGTACATCACAGCATCGTTGGCAAAGTTCCAGCCGTTGATGCCTGCTGTAGGGTATAATTCATCCTTCAGAAATTGTCTGGTATCCACATTCATAATTTTAATGGTGGATACCTCTGCCCCCTGCTCTGAATAGGCTATGGCAATCTGCCTGGCATCAAAACTTGGTATAAAGCTTTCTATGGTTAGTGTTTTACCCTTCATGTAAGCGGTAGGATCAAACAACAGCTGCTCAGCACCGGCAACGCCCTGCCGGTAATAAAGCTTGCCCACGCTTTCGCCGGGCATGGTTTTTTTATAAAACACACGGCCGTTTTCATAAACCCTTGCGCTGATGCGCGGAGGCTGCAATTTATCCAGCATCCTCCATTCGGCAATCAGCGCGTCGCGGCCCGATATGTTATTCAGGATGGCATTGCTGTAATTGGCCTGCTGTTTAAACCAGCCAACTACTGAGGAGTCCTTAAAATTTTCGAGCCAGCGGTAAGGATCCTTGTAAGTGGTGCCAAAGTAAGTGTTGGCGCTGTCCACCGTTTTAGTGGCAGGATACTTTGGCTGTGCCATAACTGTACAGGCACAAATAACGAGTGAGAGTGTAAGGAGATTTTTCATTATATGTGATTTAGTTGATAAAATGCACAGTAAAAACAACATTACTCCAACCCTGCAGTCCGGCTAATTCAAAGCGGCTATACCGTAGGGCATACTGTCTATCATTTTTTCGGGTTTGATGATAAACCGGCCGGCCGGCACTACACTATCAAAAATAAATTAAATATTTGATAATCAACACCTATAATACATTTACTTTGCCGGCTGCCTGTAATAAATATTGCCGGGTTTGATCAATAAATACAACATCAGCATGACTTTTGCTAAATGATTACCGCGTATATTTACTCATAAATCAAAAAACACGATGGCCACCACTGAGAGCATACAAGCTGCCTATATAGATTATGTACTGACCGAGGGCCGCGAGCCAAAATCAGTTTATCTGTTTGCTAAAAATAATGAGATGACCGAGGAAGAGTTTTACCGCTTTTTTGGCTCATTTGAGGCTGTAGAGCAGAACATCTGGGCGGAGTTCGCCCGCAAAACCATTACCGAAATCAAAACCCAGGAGGTGTGGCCGGAATACTCGGCACGCGAGAAGGCCCTGTCTTTTTTCTACAGCTTTTTTGAGTTGCTTAAAGGCAGCCGCAGCTTTGCCATTTACAGCCTTACAAAACATCAGCAGGGCATGGGCTCGCCGCGGGTGCTTGATACCCTGAAAACGCTGGTGGAAAACTTTGCCGATGATATTATTAAGCAGGGCCTGGAAAGCAATGAACTGGCCGACCGCAAATTTTTTACCAGCCGCTATAAGGATGCCTTCTGGCTGCAGTTTGGCTTTGTGCTGAAATTCTGGGCCAGTGATAACTCAGCCGGTTTTGAGAAAACAGACGAGGCCATTGAAAAGGGCGTGAATGTAACCTTCGATCTTTTTCAGCGCTCGCCGGTGGACAACCTGCTTGATTATGGTAAATTTTTGTTCAAAAACGGCGGCTTAAGGGAGCGCATGGCCGCAAAGCGATATTAAAGCGCCCCGGCGGTAAACAAACATTACGGCTAAACTCTTATGTATAACGTAATGACCCGATACGCTGCGATATTTGATATGGATGGTACGCTGATTGATAACAACGCGTACCATTTTAAGGCATGGCAGGAGCTTTTTAAAAAGTATGGCAAACCGGCCATTACCAGGCAAACCTATAATGAGAGCATCAGCGGCGTACCTGCGCTGCTAACGCTGAAAAAATATTTTGGCGAGGAGCACGATGAGCAGGATTTAAAAAGCCTGCAGCAGGAAAAAAACAACTTGTACATGCAGTTGTACCAGCCTCATATTAAAGCTATCAGCGGGCTGGAACAATTGCTGGGCGATTTAAAAAGGGCCGGCTGGAAAATTGCCATGGCTTCGTCGTCCGTTCAGGGCAATATTGATTTTTTGTTTAACCACGTGCCCGTTAAACAATACTTTGATGTTATAGTGAACGGCACCGAAGTAAGCCAGCCTAAACCCCATCCTCAGATATTTTTAAAAGCAGCCGAAAACCTGCAGGTAAGGCCCGATAGCTGTTTGGTTTTTGAGGATTCTGTTTTGGGTATGCAGGCTGCGCATGGCGCAGGCATGCGGGTGGTGGGCATTACTACTACACACCCGGCCGGCGAGATGCACCAGGTCAACTTGTCTGTAAGTGATTATACCGGCCTGACGGCGCAAAAGCTGTCGGCCTTATTTGATAAATAAACGATGAGCGAGCAAAGCAAAGAGCAAAACAGCATACCCACCAGCAAAGTTGAGCGTTCGGCCAAGTTTGTAAAAACCGGCTTTAAGGTGGGCGGTAACTATATCAAGCATTACTCTAAAAAGCTATTTAACCCAAGCCTGGACAAAACGGAACTGAATGAGGATAATGCGGCAGATATTTATGAATCATTGAGCGAACTTAAGGGCAGCGCCCTGAAAGTAGCCCAGATGCTGAGCATGGATAAAAATCTGCTGCCTACGGCTTACGTTGATAAGTTTTCGCAATCGCAATACAACGCCCCGCCCCTGTCGGGCCCGCTGATTGTACAAACCTTTAAAAAGTACTTCGGCAAGGCCCCGGAGCAGATTTATGATCAATTCAACCTGCGCTCTACCAATGCAGCCTCTATAGGGCAGGTGCATGAGGCAGCACTGAACGGGCAGAAGCTGGCGGTTAAAATACAATACCCCGGCGTGGGCGATTCCATATCTTCTGACCTGAAACTGGTTAAGCCTTTTGCTTTCCGGCTGCTGGGCATGAGCGAGAAGGAGCTGGATGTTTACATGCGCGAGGTAGAGGAGCGCCTGCTGGAGGAAACCGACTATGAGCTCGAAGTGCGCCGCTCCATTGAGTTTTCTGAGGCCTGCTCTGTTTTGAACAACATTGTTTTCCCTGTCTATTATCCTAAGCTGTCAAGCAAGCGCATCATTACCATGAGCTGGATTGAGGGGCAGCATTTAAAGGAATTTCTGGCTACCAGCCCGTCTCAGGAACTGCGTAACCGGATAGGGCAGGCGCTATGGGATTTTTATAATTTTCAGCAGCACGAACTGCGTGCCGTACATGCCGACCCGCACCCCGGCAACTTTATGATTACGCCGGAAGGCAAGTTAGGGGTTATTGATTTTGGCTGCATTAAGGAAATGCCCGAAGATTTTTATTACCCTTTTTTCGCCCTTACCTCCACCAACATGCTGGACAACAGGGAAGAGACCATAAAGGCGTTTCGCCAGCTGGAGATGATTTTACCCAAGGATACCCCTGCACAGGTTGATTTTTACTATGATATGTACAAGCAGATGATCAGCCTGTTTGCGCAGCCCTATCTTACCAGCACCTTTGATTTCAGCAAGACCGAGTTTTTTGATAACCTGTACAGCTTTGGCGAAAAGGTATCCCGCATGCCCGAATTTAAGCAGGCACGGGGCGTAAAGCACTTTATTTATGTTAACCGCACCAACTTTGGCCTGTATAACATTTTGCATGAGCTAAAAGCGGAGGTACGGACGGATACTTACAAGCCGCATGTGTTGGTAGAAAATTAATTTAACATTTAAATTTATACCAACACATGCGGCTTGCTATCATCTATGCACATGAACTTTGATAACCCTATGCAATCTATTAAATCAATTTCTTTTAATTTGTAATTTAATCATCCTATGCTGCTCGAAAACACCTTTGTACATCACGTTTATTTCTGGCTTCATCACAAATATGACAAGCAGGCGCTGCTCAACGGGCTGCAAACCCTGCAATCCATTGAACACATCGGGCAGATGCACATCGGCATGCCTGCGGATACTTATCGTGCCGTAGTGGATAGCAGCTATGATGTATCCCTGCTGCTGCTTTTTGAGAGCGGCGCTGCCGAGGAAGCCTACCAAACCCACCCCGTACACGAAAAATTTGCCCACGAAATAGCCTCGGTTCTTTGCAGCAAAATAGTGGTTTATGACAGCGTAAACATTTAGTAATTGTTAAGGAAACGTCAATAAGGGCAGGGTTTTAAAAACACCCCTGCCCTTTTTATTGTTGCACCTGGTATATGAAAGTTTTGCTTACAGGTGCGGGAGGCTATACAGGTACACACTTAATTCCGGTTTTACTGCAGAAAGGTTATGAGGTACTTTGCCTGGTGCGCGATAAAAAACTCTTTCAAAAACAAAGTGCGCTGGCAGATAAAGTTACCCTTATTACCGGTGATTTGCTGCGCACCCGCAACATGGAGCCGCTGCCGCAGGATATTGAAGCGGCCTACTACTTAACCGGCTCCATGACCCAAACCTCCGCCTTTGCAGGCCTGGAGGCCCTGAGCGCCGAAAACTTCGTCCGCGCATTAAACAGTACCGGCTGCCGGCAGATTATTTCAGTGAGCGAGATTGATAACCACGCAACGGAGGCCAGCCGTTCGCGCCAGCATGTTGAAGAAATTCTGTACAGCGCCAATGCCTCGCTTACAGTACTCAAAACCGCTATGATCATTGGTCCGCACAGCATTGTAAGCGAGATGCTGAACGGGCTTACAGATAAAAGCCCGATTATTATTGCCCGCAGCTGGGCCAGGGCGCAGGCACAGCCCATTGCCATCAGTGATGTTACCGGTTATATGGCCGACTGCCTGCTTAACGCCAGCACTTACAATACCGTTTACACCATTGGCGGCCCCGAAGTAATTACCTTTAAGCAAATGCTGCTTACCTATGCCGAAACCTGCAAGCACACCAGGGCCCGCATTGTTACCGTGCCTATGGTATCGCCGCAGTTATCCTCTTACTGGCTCAACTTTTTAACGCCTATCAGCTTTACTGCGGCGCAAAGCCTCGTTGAAAACCTGGAGAACGACAGCATTGCCTATGATGACAGCATTACCCGCATCATTCCGCGCAGGTGCCTCAGTTTCAAGGAGGCCCTTCAGCAAGCTGATGTGGTTTCGCCGCAATTAGCTTCAAACCAAATCTGAGTGTTGCAGGTTAAACACAATGAATATGCAGCAGCAACACATACTCATTACGGGTGGTAACGGCCTCATTGGCAAGCATCTTACCCAGGCCCTGCTAACGCAAGGCCGCCAGGTAAGCCACCTGAGCCGTAATCCGGGCAGCTTACCGGGCGTAACTACCTATTTGTGGAATATTGAGCAGGGCCATATTGATGAGCGGTGCCTGGATGGCGTGGATACGGTTGTCCACCTGGCCGGTGCGGGCGTAGCCGACAAACGCTGGACTGCTCAGCGCAGAAAAGAAATTATCGGCAGCCGCACACAATCTATCGCGCTCATTTACAGATTGATGCAGCAGAGACAGCATCAGGTAAAAAGCGTAATTTCTGCCTCGGCAACCGGTTATTATGGTAACCGCGGCGATGAGGCTCTGGTAGAAAGCAGCGCCCCGGGCCGTGATTTTCTGGCCAATTGCTGCATTAAATGGGAAGCCGCCGTTGATAAGGGCTTAACCCTGGGCCTGCGGGTGGTAAAAATGCGTACCGGCGTTGTGCTCAGCGCCGAGGGCGGCGCCCTGCCCAAGTTAGCAGCCCCCGTAAAATTATATGCAGGCGCTCCCCTGGGCAGCGGCCGGCAGTATGTTCCCTGGATACACCTGAAGGATGTAGTGGACATGTATCTCTTCGCAATCGAAAACCAGGCCCTGCAGGGCGTATATAATATGACTGCGCCTGAGCCGGTGAACAACCGCCAGTTAACGCAGGCCGTTGCCCGGCAGCTCAAAAAACCGCTGTGGCTGCCTGCCGTACCTGCTTTTCTATTAAGGTTGCTGCTGGGTAAAATGAGCACCGTGGTACTGAGCAGCGCGCATGTGATACCGCAGGCCATAGAGCAGGCCGATTTTAATTTTACTTACCGGAATGTAGGCAGTGCCTTAAAACAGATTTATGGATAAGCATACACCAGTCACCATTTTTTGGTTCAGGCGTGATATACGGCTGCATGATAACGCCGGGCTTTACCGGGCTTTAAAGGATAAGAACCCGGTACTGTGCCTCTTTATCTTTGACCGTGAAATACTGGATCACTTAGAGGATAAGGACGATGCGCGGGTAACATTTATTTACAACGCCGTTGAAAAGGTGCGCGATGAACTGAAGCAGCATGGCAGCGGCATACTGGTTAAGTACAATACTCCTGATAATGCCTGGAACGAAATTTTGAAGGAATATAACATAGCCGCTGTTTACACCAACCGCGATTATGAACCTTATGCCAAGGATCGTGATCAGGCCATCGGCGAGAAATTGAGCCGGCATCATATACCTTTTAAGGATTATAAGGACCAGCTCATTTTTGAAAGGCAGGAGGTATTAAAGGATAATGGCCAGCCCTACACTGTTTTTACGCCTTACAAAAAACGCTGGTTTAAGGCATTGAAGCCTTTTTACCTGAAATCCTATCCTAACGAGAAATACTTTGACAATCTGGTAAAAACCAAACCGCTGCCGTTAATTCCGTTAAAGGACATGGGCTTTGTAAAAAGCGAAATTGAGTTTCCGAAAGATGAGTATGAAGATATTATAGCCGACTATGCCCGCAACCGCGATTACCCGGCAAAGAAGGGCACCTCGCATATTGGCCTGCACCTGCGCTTCGGCACCGTCAGCATCAGGGACTGTGCACGAAAAGCCTTTGAGAAAGAGCAAACCTGGCTGGGCGAACTGGTATGGCGGGAGTTTTACATGATGGTGCTCGATTTCTTTCCGCAAACGCAAACGGAGGCTTACCGCCCGGCTTATGATCATATTCAGTGGCGCAATAACGAAAAGGATTTTGAAGCCTGGTGCAGGGGCGAAACCGGCTACCCGCTGGTAGATGCAGGTATGCGCGAACTGAATGCAACCGGCTTTATGCATAACCGGGTACGCATGGTAACCGCCAGCTTTTTGATTAAGCACCTGCTAATTGACTGGCGCTGGGGCGAGCACTATTTTGCCCGTAAATTACTGGATTATGAGTCGTCAACCAACGTAGGCAGCTGGCAGTGGGTGGCTGGCTCAGGTACAGATGTAATGCCCTATTTCCGGGTGTTTAACCCGGATGCACAACTTAAAAAGTTCGATCCTAAGATGGAATATGTAAAACAATGGGTTCCGGAGATTGCTGATACCGGCAAATATCCGAAACCCATTGTTGACAACCGGGAGGGTAAGGAGCGTGCGCTTAAGGCTTACCGGGCGGCCGTAGCCAAAAAATAATGCTTAGTTGGTTACCGTATTAATTGTTACGTCAAAATATAAGCAGCTTAGCGCCGGGATGCCGGTATTGGCATTAATGCCGTAAGCCAGGCGCGATGGTACGATGATGCTAAAATCAGTACCCGATACGCCTGCCATCAGCAACCCTTTCATAAACCCCAGGGTGTAATCGCTCACTACCCCTGTAGTAAGCGTTGAAATATTAGTTGTTGAGTAATTAGAGGGATCAAAAACATTATTATCCAGCAGCTTGCCCCGGTAGTAAATATTTACGGTAGAGGTAGGCACTACCTGTGTTGTTCCGGTTCCTGCAGTTCTTGTTTTGTAATACAAGCCTGCATAAGTGCCGGTAGTAATTTTGGTAAAGCCGGTTAAATTGTTGGCCGCAATATAGTTAGCTATACTTTGATCATCATAGGTATTGAAATTATTAGGGTAGGCAATACCATTCTGGCTGGTTACATTATTAATAATGTTCACATAATAATCCAGTGATTCATTACCGCCCATCTTCACTGTACCTGTTTGCGCGTTGCTAAGGGTATAGGCAGTGCCAATGGTTGCACCGTTTTGCCCGTAGGCTAAATGTGAGGGCACCAGTATGCGCACCCGCGTACCCTGCCGCTTTACGGCATCATGCATGGCAATCAGCAAGCCCGCAGGTGTAATGTGGCCCAAGTACTGGTTCTGATGATTCAATATCGTATCGTTCAGCGCATATTTGCCATCGAGCGACTGCACCGAGTAAGTGTAAGTAAGCGCTGACGAGTAATCAACCGCAGGGCCGGTTCCCTGGGTAAGCACCTGGTAATAAATACCGGTAGTATCGCCGCCTGTAGTATCGCGTATCATGCCGGTGAGATGGTTGGCAGCTATATAGGCTTTAATCTGGTCGTCATCATATTGCTTAAAGGTCGGCTGGTACCTGTCCTTACGGCACGAGAGCAAACCAACGGCAAGAAACAGGCAAAGCAAACAGGTAGTATATCTTCTCATTCTCATTAATTAGTAACATCGTAAACGTTTATATCGAAATCGAGCACCGAATTGGGCTTTAGCTTCAGGCTGTCCTGCGCGTAGGGCCCGTAGGCATAGCGCGAGGCCATAATAATACGTATGGCACCGCCCTTTTTACAAAACGGAATGCAGGTGTTCCATCCCCTGATCATCTGGCTCAAAGTAAAAGAGGGATGAAACGTATTGGTTTGAATAAACACATAATCATCGGGAAGCACCCGGCCAACGTAACCCACCGTAACGAGGGTTGAGCTGCTGTACAGGGTGGTGGTAGTGGTATCTTTAGTAATCATGTAATAAAGGCCGGTACTATCCTTATTAGCTTTGGCAAACTTTGCGGTCAGATTATTGGCGGCCAGGTAACTTTGAATAATCTTATCATCTTCAGCAGCCTGTGCATTAATAGCGGTTGATGAGGTTACCGTTGCATTTTCTTTTTTACAGCCTGCCAGCACCAGTACACCCAAACCTATAAATAAAAGCAGCCTGTGCATCAATTCTTTTTCAAACGGCAAATTTATTGTTTTATCCTTCAAAACAAGCAGCTTAACATTTTTTAACATTAAAATCAAAGGCAAACCGTTATATAACGGCTTGTAAACAGATAAATGATTGGCGGGCAGAAAATTTTCCGCTCCGCCTGCAGGGCTGCAGGCGGCTAAAGCGAAAAATCACTCAGGTTTATAATCAATGGTTAGTTGATTCAGTTTCTTCAATACGTTAATGAGCTGTTTTTTTTCCTTTTCACTAAAGTGCCCGTTCAGGTAATTATTAAACTGCTTAACAACCGTGCGGGCCATGCGGCGTTTTTCGCGGCCCAGTTCGGTAAGGTAAACCTTTACCGAACGCTTATCGCCCTGGTTTGATTCGCGGTGGATGAGGCCCTGCTTTTCCAGCTGGTTCAGCATACGCGATAAGCTGGTTGACTTAAGGCCCAGCAAAGCAGCTACCTGCGATACCGTGGTACCTTCCTTTTCATCAATATTAATGAGCAGGTAACCGATGGATTGGGTAATGCCAAAATCGGCCACCAGCTGATTATACCGGTTGGCCATGGTTTGCCATACTATTTTCAGAAAATAATCAATAGTTTCCTGATGCCTCATAATACTATGCAAGCATATTAACTTTTTTCGAGATAAACGAATTGTGCATTGAATTAATTTCCCTTTGTGCCGCCGGTAAAGAGACTTTATATTGCGCTATATCCCAACCTCAAAGGGTATCGTGAAAACAATACCTAATGTGTTAAAATAGCACAGCAGATATACGAGCACAGGCAACTGTTTGAGCCTGCCCGGATAACAAGCTAATGAAAGAAGAAACAGGACCGGACCAGAACAACTATATGCTGAGCGCACCAGTCACAGTCCTGTTTCTTTATTGATCAGAGATAGATGGCAGTTAATGCAACCGGTTACAATGTTTTTGAATGCGGCCGGTCCTTCATTAATTTACCCCAGGCCAAGTTAGGCTTGCTGCCCATGGTAAAGATAAGTTCGCCGCCCCTGGTTAAATCGGCGTATGAAATATACGATTTGGTGTAGGGTTTGCCATTAAGCGTTACCTGCTGAATATAAATATTCTGGTCGCTGTTATTTTTGGTCACCAGATGCATCTGCTTGTTACCTGCCAGCCTGAGTGTGGCCTCATCAAACAGCGGACTGCCAAACACGAAATTGCCATTAGCCGGATTAACCTGATAGAAACCCAGCGAAGACAATACATACCAAGCAGACATCTGCCCTACATCTTCATTACCAATAATACCATCGGTTTTGCTGGTG